>CAYWMW010000008.1:0-33794 GCA_964458975.1 uncultured Lewinella sp.
GCATTACCCCAAAATTGAATAAATTGTGGGAGCAAACTACCCACTATGCAAAACCTGTTCCTTGCTGATTTTGGCTTATTTGTTGGTCGCTTTCATCCGTTGTTGGTTCATCTGCCCATTGGCTTTTTGCTGCTGGCGATGCTACTGGAGTGGTGGCCGGGGGATAAGGTTCGTCCGGCAATACGCGTGAGCTGGGCGGTGGGGGCACTGTCGGCGATAGCAGCGGCTTTTTGTGGTTGGTTACTAGCGGGAGAGAGCGGTGGTGGAGACACTTTGTTCTGGCACAAATGGCTGGGTATTAGCGTTGCGGTGCTGGCCGTTGTCGGGGCTTACCTCACCTGGAACGGTGGTAAGTTGGCGAAGGGGATCGGGTTGTTGGTTGCAGGGCTCCTCGGTGTAGCGGGTCATCAGGGTGGTAACCTCACCCACGGCGAAGACTATCTTTTTGAGCACGCCCCCGAGGTAGTACAGAAGATTGCGGGGCATGAGCCCAAGGTAGCGATGATGGCAGA
This sequence comes from uncultured Lewinella sp., assembly GCA_964458975.1. Classification (GTDB taxonomy): domain Bacteria; phylum Bacteroidota; class Bacteroidia; order Chitinophagales; family Saprospiraceae; genus Neolewinella. The sequence continues at coordinate 513 of CAYWMW010000008.1, forward strand.
CTGGTCTGCGGTAAATACGGACAGCATCAACATTTACGCGCTGCTCCTGCGGCCGGCCCTCAACGAAACCTGCGTGAAGTGCCACAACGCGGGCAAGCAGAACGGAGGTTTGCGGATGGATGAGGCTTACCACCTTTTTGCGGGCGGAGACGGCGGTGCGATCATCCACCCCGGAGATGCGCTGGGCAGCTCGTGGTATAAACGCGTTACCCTGCCCCGCAGCAACGTAAAGTCGATGCCGCCGCAGGGAGACCCGCTGGACTTCACCCAGGTAAGATTACTCGAATACTGGATTTCCGCAGGAGCGGACACTTTGGCTGTACTGGACCCTAAAAACACGCCTGCGGACATTAAGGTGCTCCTGGCCCGCGACTATGGTCTTGATCTTAGTCCGAAGCTATTTGTGGAAAAGGTCATTGCACCTGCGCTCAGCGCCCAAAAAATCGATGCCCTGACCGCAATGAACTGGGCCATCACGCCCCTCGTACCGGGCGGCTCCGCCCTGGAAGCCAAACCTAAACCCGGAGCCACCATTGACGCTTCCGCCCTCGCTAAACTAGCCGAACTGGCCCCGGAGCAAGTAGCCTACCTCAGCCTCGATCGCCTGCCGCTGACCGACGAAGACCTCGCCCCGCTGGCCAGGTTCAGTAACCTGAACCGCTTACGTTTGAACGGCACCGAAGTGAGCGAAAAAACGGTAGCCAAGCTCAGCCAACTCCCTCACCTGGAGAGCCTCAACCTCTACGATACGGAGATAAATGACGAAGTTTTTGCTCATCTCCAACGCTTTCCCGCGCTCAAACGTCTATATTTATGGCGAACAAAAGTAACGACGGAAGCGGCAGATGCATACGCTACGGCTCACCCCAATGTCAGCGTAGACACCGGTTTTACTTTCGCTCCGGTTGAAGAAGAAAAGAGTAAATAAGATGTCCACCTCCCTTAGACGTGATTTTTTAAAAAAAGCTGGCCTGCTCAGCGCCACCGCCCTAACCGCTCCTCTGGCAGCCTCCTCCCTAGTGCTTCCAAACGAAAAAATGATCGTTGGCCAGGGGGATTTCCAGTATAAAGTGGACAAAAACTGGGGCCAGCTCGATGCGCAACGCCAAGGATTGATGCACTGCCACGAGATGGTGACCGACGCTCGGGACCGTCTGCTGTGCAGTACCGTAAGCAAAAACTTCAACCTTCTTGCCTACAATAAGGACGGTAAACTAAAGGACAGTTGGCAACTCAACATGACCGAACCCCACGGCCTGAGCAAAGCCGGAGAAGGTAAGGCTCAAACGATCTGGATAACCGATAGTGCCGACGGACGCGTGATCAACCTCGACCTCGACGGGCGGGTAATTCGTGAGCTTGCGGTGCCAAAAGATCAGATTCCTGAAGGGAAGAAGTTCAAGCCCACCGAAACCGCTATTGCCGCCAACGGAGATATTTACGTAGCGGATGGCTACGGAACCAACCTTATTTTCCAATTCGATGCCAAGGGCCAATTGCATAACGTTTTTGGCGGCCCCAAGCATTTCGACTGTTGCCACGGCATCGTGGTTGACGACCGCAGCGGCAAGGAAGAACTACTCATCACCAGCCGCGCCAATCAGGAATTTCAGCGCTGGAGCATGGACGGAGAGCACCTCTCCACCCGTAAACTGCCCGGTCTTCAGATCTGCCGTCCGGTCATTAGCGGCGAACATACCCTCTTCGCCGTCATCGTCTCCGATTCGTGGTGGTCTTACGACGGCATGGTGGCCGTACTCGACAAAAACTTCGACGTCGTCTCCCTGCCCGGCGGCTCCGCCCCTACGGACCAAAAAGATTTTACCGGAGTAGCCTACGACAACACCACCTTCATGAATCCACACGATGTTTGCCCGGACGAAGACGGAAACCTGTACGTACCGCAGTGGTATAGTGGGCGGACTTATCCGGTGCGGTTGAAACGGGTATAGTGGTTTGGTGGTCTGGTGGTTCGGTGGTTCACGAGGCCACCGTACCGCAAAACTACATTACCCCTCTTGCCATCCGAAAAGTATTAGCGTGCGCCTCGATGATGGTAGCCAGGCGCTTGGAGTAGCCACCGCCCATGCTAACTGCTACCGGCAGGTTGCGGTCTTTGCAGCTCTGGAAAACGAAGCGATCGCGTTCTTTGCAGCCCTGAATACTTAAAGCCAGGCGGCCTAGTTTGTCGGATTCCAGCACGTCTACTCCGCTGAGGAAGAAGACGATGTCGGGCTTTTGCTGGTCGAGCAAGTCGGGTAGGGTTTCGTAGAGTTTGTTGAGGTATACTTCGTCACCCGTTCCGTCGGGGAAGCCTACGTCGAGGTCGGAGGGAGGTTTGCGGTTGGGATAGTTCTTTGCGCCGTGGAAGCTCAGGGTGAAGACGCGGGGTTCGTCGGCAAAGATTTGGGCGGTTCCGTTGCCCTGGTGTACGTCGAGGTCTACGACGATGGCTTTTTTGATCTCTCCGGTGCGGAGTAGTTCGTTGGCCGCGATGGCGATGTCGTTGAAGACGCAGAAGCCTTCGCCCCGGTCGGCGAAAGAATGGTGGGTACCGCCAGCGATGTTGAGGGCAACGCCGGTGTTGCTCAGCGCGATCCGCGCACAATCCAGCGTACCCTGCGCGATGACGCGGCCGCGGGCGATGAGCTCCGGCCGCATGGGGAAGCCGATGGCGCGGGCTTCTTTGACGGAGAGGGTGTTGGTCTTTAGTTTATTCCAGTATTCAAGGGTGTGGGTGCGGAGGATGGCGGCTTCGGCGAGTGGTGACGGGGCGAAGAAGACGTCTTCCGTAATGGTGCCTTCGTAGAGCAGCTGCTCGGGCAGGAGGGTGTATTTCTCCATCGGGAAGCGGTGCTTTGCGGGCAGTTCGTAGCGGTAGATTGGAGAGAAGGCAATCTTCATGGGGGTTGAAACAGGGGGCGGGGAAAAGGGTTTAGGTGGCCAGGAGGCTTCCTGCGAACCTACCATTGGCACCGCTCCGCAGTGCAGGTTTAAATAAATCGGGCATTGTAGACCTGAGACTGTGCTGCGCCGCGTCTTGGGTTACGAACGTTAAATCCCTGCGGGATTTCAACTTACGCCTTACGCACCAGTGCATAACAACAGGTAGCGAAGAAGTCTTTTGCCCAGGGGATGCTGCCCAGCAAGGTGGGTAAAGGCCGGGGCGTCAGGCCAAATTTGATCTCGTAGTTCGGGTTGATGAACCAGAGGTCTTTTTGCTCAAAGCGGAAGCCGCTGCGTTCGATGGTTTCGGAAAAGCGGGCGATGCTGATGCCGGTTTCTTTTATTTCCACCAGGTCTTCTACAATGCCATCGCTTTCTCCGCCCGCCTTCAGTACGCCTTTGTAGAGCGGGACGGGCAGCAGGTGGAACCACGGGAGCTTGCTCAATAGTTTATTGCTGCAAATCTGCTGGTGCCCACCGAAAGGCATACGCCACGGCGGGAAGCCGAAGAAAATCCGCCCTTCGGGCTTGAGGAATTTATGCACGAAGGTTAGGAACCTTTCCTGGCCGTGGATGTGCTCGATCACGTCCCGCAGGATGATGAGGTCGAAGGTTCCGAGGCGGTCGGCGCTGCTGTCGTAGATGTCCTGAACGATCAGCTCTACGTTGGCGCGCTTCAGGGTTTCGGCCAGGTATTGCTTACCGAGATCGATTTTGGATTGGTTCAGGTCAACGCCAACGCACTCGCAGCCGAGTTCGAGGAAGGGAACGAGGTTACCGCCCTCTCCACAGCCGATTTCAAAGACCCTGGTGGCAGCCGTTACTTCCATCGTTTGCCTGATGTAAGGTAAGACGTGCGCACGGGTGGTGAGCGCCTGCTCGTCAAAGTATTGTCTGCGGTTTTTGTGCCGTTCCTGCATGACGCGAAGGTAAATAGGCGCGGTGGTTACTGGGTAGTTTGGGGGAGAGTTTGTGGGGTTGGGATTACTAATCGAGAATCAAAAACTCACCTTGCCAGCTGCGGCACCATAGTCCGGCCGAGGTAGAAGGTCATCAGGTTGATGCGGTCCCGGCCAGCGGGGTGGCTGTAGGTGGCTTTGCTGAGTATTCCGTTCTCGTCGCGGGCGAGGATGTAGCGGGAGGCCTGGTTGATCTGGGTGGTGGTGTAGCCGGCGATGGCCATTAGGTCGGCAGCGCGGTGATCAGCGGCGATCTCTACTTTTTGGCGGGGCGTTAGGCTGCTGAGCAGCTGCCGCTCGGCGGCAGTCATTGGGTCGTGCTTCAGCTTGGAAGGGTGACGGTGATCGGCGTGGGCCAGCTCGTGGGCCAGGATGAGGGCGAGCGCGGGCTTGTGGTCGTGGAGCTGTTCCCAGGCCGTGACGCTGAGCCAGATGACACGGCTGCTGGCGCAGGTCATGGCGTTGATGGCGCGGTGGCCGCGCCGGTCTTGCATCAATTCGATGGAGTAGCTTGCCGGATCGTTACCGGCCGCCAGGGCTAAGTCGTGAAAAATGGCCTCTACCTGGCGCTTCGCCGTGTGGTTGACGGGCTCGAAGTTGGGGTCCAGCATACAACTCCGGGCAGGAGTTGGAGCCGAAGCAACGGGAGCATAAGTATGCAGACACTCCCCGTGCTCATACGCGGGGGGAGGATGACGGTCAGCCATCTGAAGTAAAATGAGGGAAGCCGCCGCCAGGACGGATAGTAAACGAAAGACGGTTTTCATGATATGGTTTTTGGTAGTAACAGCTCGGTAATTCTGTATGTAACTCCGAAGATTGAAGCAAGGCTATAGTTTTGTCGGTTTAAGCACGGAACACAAAATGACCGAGCTTTCCCCTACCTATGGCTTACTCCCGAATGCTAGATTTATACTTAAATTGGTCCGAGAAATAGAAATAGCACAGCAAGTAAATGGGCGCAAACCAAATTGTCTCTTTTTTGGCGCCCTAGCCCCCAAAGGGGGAACAAAAAGCGACAATTGGGTTTGCGCCCAAGTAAATCTCGCTGCTCAAAGCATTACCTAAACTGATTGATTGGTCTTAAAAATTGCGGGGTGGTTCGTTAAGTATATTTTAAAACATAAAGTGACAGTGTTGTTAATGATGGTCCTCGGTGGCTACGGGGTTGTCCTCCCCAGTCCCGGAGGGACGCCTAGCCTAGCGAGGGGCGACAGCCCATCGCAGTTGATCGGAGAGGATGCCCAACCGACTGGCAAGGGCGGGGTTGCCTGAATGACCGATTTGCGAGGGGTTGCGGCCAGGACCTACGGTCCCGGCCTCCACCCCTCGCTAGGCTAGGCGACCCTCCGGGTCTGGGTTGGGAGGGCGCGTAATCCTAATTTGATCTTAAATCAGTTCAACGGACCAACTCTGTGGTGGTGGGGATTGTCTTTAAACTATGCAGAAATCTATTTTGGCCTTTGTGCTGTTTTTGAGCTTTTTGGCCCCGTTGGCGGCCCAGACCCCAATGTTGGCCCCTACGCCCGATCAAAGTTGGGAGCGGCAGGCAACCTGGGCGGAACGCAACGATATCGACGGACGGTTCAAGCTCCTGGCCCCTGCGGAACTGACCCACAAGATTGATACCGTGGAGACGAACCTCGGCCAACAGGCCTACCACACCTTTTTTCTGCAAGCACCAGATAAGGACGAAGCCGAAAACATCATCTACGCCATCAGCTACGTCGACTACCCCGAAGGCACACTGCACCACGACAGCCTCGAACTCGTCGGTGAGTTCCTGACCGGTACCGAGGAAGAAGCAGCCGTTGCAGTCGGCGGCGAGGTGATCTATTCTTCCGAAAAGCACATCTCAGGCTTCCCGGCCCGCCAGTGGCGGATTGATTACCCCAGCAAGGGGGGAGTCGCCAGCGCACGAACCCTGGCCGGCGTTGCCAATAATCGGTATTACGAACTTAAGGTTTTTAGTTTGCAGGCTAAGGGGCTTAATAAGAGCGCGGACCGGTTTTTTGACTCGGTGCGGTTGTTTTAGGGGGCTGCTGGAGGGGTAAAAATAGGTTATCGCTTTTAGGCATCTGGTGATTGGAGGTCGCTCAGCAGCTCATAATAGCCAATATTCCGACCCTGAAGTTGCGTAGTTACGAAAAATTACGAGGTAACCCACGTAACTCCGTAAGCGACCAGACGGCCAATCCGCAGGAGCCAACCCCCAAAACCTAATACTGCACCTGCGGCCCCGCCCTTATCAGTCAGACAGTAACCGCCCAACATCACTACCTTAGCCCCAAACACTAAAATACTAAGCCATGTCAAAACAACTCTACCTGATCGCCAAGTTCGAGCTCAACGATGCCGACAACTTCGCTCCGATCTTCGCCAAGCACGCCCTGGACAGCCGCCGCAAGGAAGGCTGCCTGTTCTTCTACCTGATCCGCGACCAGAAGGACCCGAGCCAGTTCGCCACCATGGAATGCTGGGACACCTACGCCGACTTCGAGGCCCACGTGGCCGACGAGGAGCACGCCGCGTTTTTCAAGCAAATCAAGCCCCTGTTCCGGAAAGACCCGGAGGTGATGGAGGCGGATCTGGTGGCGGGGATGGAATAAGGTAGTACGGTAGTAGTGTGGTACGGTAGTAATGTAGTCGCTACCGCACGGCTCAGGTATAAATAAATGCTCACTCCAAAATGCGGCAGCGACTACATTACCACCGAACCACAACACTACACTACTAAATGCGGCAGCGACCACATTACCACCGAACCACAATACCACATTACTACCCACTTTTCCTATCTTCGCGCCAATATGGCAAACGAAGTATTCGACCGCGTAGCGGCCCTCATCACTGAAATTGAAAACGCTACGGCGGAGACCCCCGAGGCGGTAGAAGCATTCCGCATCCGTTACCTGGGTTCCAAGAACATCCTCAAGCCCCTGATGGGCGAGATGCGCAACATCCCCAACGAGAAAAAGCGGGATTTTGGCCAGTTGGTCAACCGTGCGAAAGACGTTGCGCAGCAGAAGTTCGATGCGCTTCAGGCAGCTACGCAGGATAATGCGGGCGCGGACGCGGGTGCAAAGTTCGATTTAACGGCTCCGTCGGAGCCCATGCCTTTGGGTGCCCGCCACCCGATTGCGCTGACCATGCGCCGGATCATCTCGATCTTCGAACGCATCGGTTTCACCGTCGCCGAAGGCCCGGAGGTGGAAGACGACTGGCACAACTTCTCCGCCATGAACACCCCGGAGGACCACCCGGCCCGGGATATGCAGGACACCTTCTACGTCGCCGCCGGCATGCCCGCCGGCCCGGACAACGCTGAGATGCTGCTCCGTACCCACACCAGCTCCGTCCAGGCGCGAACCATGGAAAACACCAAACCGCCGATCCGCATCATCGCCCCCGGCCGCGTTTACCGCAACGAGACCATCAGCGCGCGCAGCCACGCCCAGTTCCACCAGGTGGAAGGCCTCTATATTGCCGAAAAGTGCAGCTTCGCCGACATGAAGGCCACCCTGCTCCACTTCGCCCGCGAGATGTACGGCGACAAGACCAAGATCCGCCTCCGCCCCAGCTACTTCCCCTTCACCGAGCCCAGCGCGGAGATGGACATCTGGTGGGGCCTCGAATCTGAGCACGACTACCGCATCACCAAGGGCACTGGCTGGCTGGAAATCCTCGGCTGCGGAATGGTGGACCCCGAAGTCCTCAAGAACTGCGGCATCGACCCCGAGAAATACACCGGCTACGCCTTCGGCATGGGCATCGAACGCCAGGCCATGCTGCTCTACAACATCACCGATATCCGGCTGATGTTCGAAAACGATGTGCGGTTCCTCAAGCAATTTGCGGGGGTGGTCTAAGCTGTTTACGAACACCAAGGTACCCTGACCGCCGTAGGCAGGACCAGGCCGCCCACCTGCTGCGGCGTACCCTTTTCGGGCCAAAGAAAGAGGAGATTGTTAACGCCCGGGATACTGGCTTAAGCGGCACCCTCGATCAGCTTCTCGCGCCCCCACCCTGCCCGCTCCTCCCGTAAACCACTACTTCCCGAACGATCCTAAAGTTTCCGTCGGTGAAGTGTGGGTGAATAAGTCGCACGACCCGTTTGTCAACGTAGGAGGTTACCGCAACCAGAGTTTGCGTGGCTGGTACTGGCAAAACCTGATCCACCATGACTTCAACGTCATCTCCACCTCCCCCCCACCAGTAACAACTCAATTCACCCTCCCAAAAGGAAACTTTCCAGTATGGTGGAACATTGCTAATAATAAGCTTTCTTTGCACCTGCGTTCGCGCCTCCTCCCCAAAAAGGAGTAGATAGTCCTGAAGCAGAAACAGTATCCACGACCTTATCAAGGGGGGGGGACGCTGCGCCGAAATTCGGGTCGTGCCCGCAGCGCAAGCGTGCTTAAGCAAAAGAATACGCCCCAGTTCTGAACCAAACCATCTCCCTATGATCAGCTACTATGCCTCCCGCAACGGCCGTTTAGAAGAGATGGACACCCTGCCCGATGAAGGTTGCTGGATTTCCCTCACGCCTCCCTTCGAAGCCGAAGAATTGGCCAGGGTAGCCAACGACTTTGCCCTGCCGCCCGACTTCCTGACGGACCCCCTGGATACCGACGAACGCTCCCGCTATGAGCGCGAAGAGGATGCCCGGCTCATCGTCCTGAATACCCCTGTGCTTTCGCAAAGTGACGGCGACAATGAGGGCATTTACATCACCGTCCCCATCGGTTTGATCCTCGTTGAAGATCATCTCATCAGCGTAACCTCCACCGCCAACCACCCCGTACTTAAGCTTTTCACGGAAAACAAGGTCCGCAACGTCAACCCATCCCGGCGTCAGCACTTTGTGCTGCGCATTTTCGAGCAGACCGTATACCGCTACCTCACCTGCCTGAAACGCCTCAACGTGAAGCGCAACATGATCGAGCAGGAGCTGTACGAAAGCAGCCAAAACAAAGAGCTCAAACAACTACTCAGCATCGAGAAATCGCTGGTCTATTTCATCAATGCGCTCAACGGCAACGAGCTGCTGAAGATGAAGATGAAGCGTACCGATTTTCTGGCCATTCGCCACGACGAAGACCTCGCGGACCTCTTCGAAGACATCATCATCGACAACGGCCAGGCCCTGGAAATGGCCAATATTTACACCAACATCCTGAACGGGACGATGTCCGCCTTCGGCTCCATCATTTCCAACAACCTCAACATCACGATTCAGCGCCTCACGCTCATTACCATCATCCTTACGGTACCGATGGTGATCGCCAGTTTCTTCGGTATGAACGTCACCGTGCCCTACGAGTCGGGCAGTCTTTGGGCATTTTTCGGCATCATTCTCATCTCGATCGCTATGAGTATTGCCGTAATCGCTTACTTCCGGCGCAAGCGGATGTTTTAGGGCGCGGCCGCAGGTGCAAAGTAAGGGATAAGGGAGTAAGGGCGAAAAGGAAAAAGGGGTTAAAGGAGCGATGCTTCCTTTAACCCCTTTTTCCTTTTCGCTCTTTTAGGAACGCCAAATCAATAACTGTCCGATTTGGCGTTCCTTAAGCTTTACCTAAGGATGGTAATGTTACCCTGCTTAATGAACGGCTCACCCGTTGGGCAGACCAAACGAATCCAATAGCCGTAGACATCAGGTTCGAGATCGTCTCCCTCCTGGGTACCGTCCCAACTGTCGTTGATGTCGGTGGAGTTGTAGACTTCCTGTCCCCAGCGGTTGTAGATGATCCAGCGGAACTCGGTGATCTGGTCAGCGAAGTTGGTCCGGACGCGCATCACATCGTTGCGGGTATCCTGGTTCGGGGTGAAGGCGTTGGGGACGAAGATTTTATCCTCGTCACACAGTGGGTCTTCTACCCGCAGGGTAATCGGGATGATGACGGAACATCCGTTCTGGGTAACCTCTACTTCGTAGGTAATATCACCGGCCTGGTCGGGCATCACGGTAACGGTCTGTCCGGTAGTAGGCGTGATGGTTCCGTTGCCGCCCATCCACTCGTAGGTACAGCCCACACAATCACCAAGGACGGTGAGGTCAGAGTCTCCTCCGAGGAAGATTTCATCTAGGTCAGCCAAGCCAGTAAGACCGGTTATATCCGTGACGTTGACGTTGACTTCCTGCGTAGAGCTACAACCAGTAACCGGGTCAATAGCGGTAACGGTAATCACCGTACTGGAGCTACCGACGAAGACCGGGTTATCGGGGTCAGAGGTGTCAACAACTTCCGCAGGCTCGAAGGTATAGTCTAAGCTACCAATTACGCCTCCCGGAGCGAAGATGGATGGCCGGTCTCCGGCACAGGCATCAACGTTCTCTAGTGGCAGGCCGGAAGTAATGTCTGAAACCGTAATCGTTACGGGAACAACCTGTGAGCAGCCAGTAGTCGGGTCCGTAGCTTCACCAAAAACAGTGTAGGTTTGGCCTACTTCGGATGCTTCAACTACAAACGTTGTGCCCGTACCAATCTGATTGGTAAGCTCCGCATCATCGTACCAAATGATTTCTGCATTTTCGTTGACCGATGATCCTCCGACGGTAATGTTCGCCGGTTCACAAATTACGGTATCCGTTGGGCTAGCCATGAAGCTAATTTCAGGCGCTGTGTCAACATTTACTGTTTGTGTTTCCGTACAGCCGGTTGTGGGGTCCGTGATGGTTACCGTGAGAACTTCATCTTCGCTGAAGGTTCCTACCGGGTTGGCCGGGTCGGTCAGGTCCAGATTATCGTCTGGCATCCATTCGTAAACGTAGCCATCAACCGCAGCTCCACCCTCAATGGTAAAGCCATCTTCGAAACAAGGCTGAACAACGTCGGGGAATTGGTTAGGCGTGAAGGGCGTCGAAGTAACTGTAATGACAAGCATCGTATCACAACCAAACTGATTGGTAACCGTAACAAAGACATCAACACTTCCTTCTTCAGGAGAAGTGATGTCTACAGTTTGGTTAGTCAATGGCCCGGTAATAATCTCGTTTGCTCCCCATGCATACGTAAGGGTATCAGAAGGATCAAAGTTGACAATTGAGAGGGTCGTATCGGTAGAAGAACAGAAATTTAAACCACCAGCTCCAACGTCAATACCTGCATCTACCTGAGTATTTATAATAACAACTGTGTCTCTTTCGATACAGCCGAACTCATTGGTTGCGGTTACAACGATGGTATCACGACCGCTGGGGCTAAAGGTGAACGCGCCTCCCATACCCAGAACGTTACCGTCGAGGTCTGTGTAGACAACATCAACGTCGTCGTTAGTAGTCAGGTCAACGGTCAGGTCAACCGGTTCTCCACAGGTTTGTAGCGAGGGCAGGTCGATGACACCTCCGTTACCGCCGTTACCACCATCACCATTGTTGATGGGGCCGTTGGGGCCATTGACGACCAGCCCGATGCTATCCGCAACAATCACCTCTATGGTGTCTGTATTGGAACAGTTGAAGTCCGCAGAGTTAGACGTTACGGTTACTACGTAAGTACCAGCTACACTCGTGGTAGGGTTTGCTTCGGTTGGGTCAAAGCCATTCGCCGGAGACCAGTTGTAAATGAGGTCTTCGTTGGCTCCTGGATTCAATGCGGTAGATTGCCCCGGGCAGATGATAATTTCTTCGACGAGATTTACCTCGGCCAGATTTACGGTGAAGGTGGTATCAATGTCTGAAGTACAGTTGTCCGCAGAAGTAACACTCAGGGTAGCCGTAACTGTGCCTGATTCGGAGATGGTTACCGATGGGTTCTGGTCATTACTGCTTGTGGGAGTAACTCCGGTGAAGGTCCATTCGTAATTCAAGCCTGATCCTGTGGCGTTAGTACTGGCATCCATAAAGTTCAGGGTGGCCGAACCGTTGTCACAATCATCAAGGCTGACCGTCAGGCCTGCATCAAGCACCAGCGGGAAGGTTGTAACTTCCTGGGTAACGCTGGTCACACAGTTCTGGTCATAGATCAGGTCCAGCGTTACGGTGTAAGTTCCGGGAGTATCGTAGACGTGAACAGGGTTAGGATCAGTTGATGTATTTCCGTCACCAAAGTTGTAGAGGTAGCCAAAAGAGACCGTGCTCGTATTGGTAAAGGTTACGGTAGATCCATCACAGTCTACGGCTGCGGTAAACGACAATTCACCAGTATCGTCAATTACGATAATCTGGACATTTTCGGTAACTGTACAATTGTACTGGTTGGTTACGGTAACGGTAGCTGCGTAGTCTCCGGGTACACCTACGAACGTAGGGTTCGCCAACGCCACCGTAGCGGGATCAAACAGCTCCGCCGGAGCCCACAGGTAAGTGAGTTCGTCGTTCGCATCAAGATTGGTTACAGAAAGGTTCACACCATCACTCAAACAAGTGAGAACAGTGTCTGGCACTGCAATGTCTACCGGGCCTCCGCTTACGGTGAAGGTGATGCTGTCCGTACAGTTTTGTGCATCAGTTGCTACGAGTAGGTAGTCCGTCTCTCCACTTACGTCCAGGGTAAAGGTGTTGCCCATACCGATCTGGGTACCAGACGGATCAAAGAGTACTACATCAGCGGCTACGTCAGTTGTTGCCGTAATCGTTGTGGTAGGATTACAAATTGGGCCTCCGCCGACAACCTGCAGGTTGATATCGGGGGCTACGGTAATCGTTAGTTCCTCTACTGAAGAACAAGCTTGCCCGTCAACGTTGTTGTTAGTTCTCGTTACGGTGTAAGTAGTCGTTTCAGTAGGGTTAAACGTTGGTTGGTCGGAAGTTATATCGTCGATGCCTGTACTTGGACTCCAGATGTAGTCGTAAGTTGGGTTACCAGCGACAGGAACAGTTACGGATTCTCCGAAACAGATCCCGAGGTTTGGGGGGAATGGATTTTCATCAAATTCTGCGACGGTAACATCAACACAGGTTCTGTTTTCACATCCAGACGGATCGAAAATGGTAACACAGTAGGTTCCGGCTTGACCGATTGTTACGGTATCAGTAGTTGTTCCATTTACGCCTGGCCCTTCCCAAAGGTAAGTTGGGACTCCGGTGACACCGTTGTCCACAGCAGTGAACAAAGAAGTTTCTCCCCCACAAAGGCTGGTAGCACCAATGATATTGGCGGTTACAACGGGAACTCGAGCTTTAAATTCAGACTGGCTGGTTGCGAACCAGTAGGTATTAAGGGTACTTTTATCTCCGTATCCTACTGTTTCATCATCATCAAAAGTATCACAAGTACCGCCGGGGTTTAACGCAAAGTTATTCCAGGTACGACAGCCGTCTCCACAGTCACATCCGTCCCGACCATCCTTAGGCGAATCGGTACCGGGGTCTTCTGGAATATTCCGATCATCGTAGAATAAACGGCTAGAGGTAAGTTGGCCCTGGCCTTGATTACAAGTTGGCCGAACGGTTTCAACACAGAAGCCGTTTTTAAGAAATTCTACATCAAAAGCAGAGTAGTGCTGGACACCCTGGGCGTAATTAATAATTACATCAATTGTATCCGTAAAACTCACCGCAGAACCGTCTGCCAGCAAGCCATTCCAGGGAACGCAAGCTGTGAGGCTGTCCGCAGGAAATTCGTAGACAAGCGCTACGTCCATACCATTATTGTCCAAGGTACCATTACCATCAAAATCAAGGACGATTTCAACCTGGCCCTGCCGGGTTACTTCTACCTCCAAGCAGTAATCGTTAGCTCCACCACAGACGAAAGATTCTCCGGAGGTAACTTCTCCACAGATTCCGTCGGGAAAAATTTCAATGTCGGGGAGGGAAAGAAAGATTCTATGCTGGCGTGCGTTACTGGTACCGTTAGCATTTGCAATGGATTTTCGGTCTTCGGCCAAATCCCCAGTAGTTCCAGGCCCTGTTTCGTTGAAGGCGATGTTAAATGAGAGGCCCTGAAAGCCTGAGTCCTGAAAATCGATTTTAGAAACGAAGCCATCCTCGGTGTAGCTGAACAGAGTTCCGTTAAACTCCCGGTCCCAGACACAATCGGGGGGAGTTATTCCGGTTACCTGGGGCGTACGAAAGGCCCAACCGCGCGACCAAACCCGGCCATCACGAACGGTTCCATCACGAACGACGGTAAAGTCCCAGAAAGGGATATTGACCCTGCGCCTACTGACGTTTGCATCGTCAAATTCGATGTAGTAGTCACCTATCTCTCCGGGGCGAAAGACATACATAGAGTCTCCACTAACGGTCTGATCGGTAGAGTAAACACCAAATTCGGCTTCGTCATAATTGTCAACGTTGGCGTTCAGGTTGGTTACCGTGAACGGGCCGTGTACAATCGGGTCAGGGCCGTTTGGGTTGTCCTGTCTAATTTGAAAGCGGTACCGACCACGGGTGGTATTGGTAAAAGGCTCTCCATTGTTATTGTAACCGATTGAAAGGCCTAGGTAAAGCACTTCGTTGGCGTTACCAAACGAGACGTACAATCGGCCTTCTGGCTCTACGCCGAAATCAGCGAAGTTATTGAAGCCAATCCGCCCGGTTTCAAGCATAACGGGTGCATCCGCTGCTGTTGGGGCAATGTCTTGAATACCCGCAGCTAATAAGGTACCACTGGTCAATAAGCCTAGCAAAAGGACAAACCAACCACCGGCAAGACGGGGAAAATATATATTCTGAGATAAATTCACGATTACAATACTTTAAAGTGTACGCTGGTGATGGTTTACTTTTTCTTAGAGGAGATTCCGTTCCGAAGAACCACACGACGCTCCAGAGAGGCGATGGTTGAGTAAATAGATTCCCGTTCACGGTCGATCAACTCGTAGATCTTGTCTAGATTGGCTGTAGTCTCGCCAAGAGCCGCTTCCGAGAAGGATAACTGCTTCCCTTCGATGTACTTAGCCATTACACCTCCACGGTAGTCGCGGAAGAAGTGCTTTAGCGACATATTTCTGCGAGAACTAAGGCGGCGATTGTACTCCGTCGGAGCTCGTGGGCTTGCGTAGCCCTGTAACTCGACGGTGAAAGAGCCACCACTGTTCAGGTGGAGAATTAGTGCATCGGAAAAGCGGCGTAGTTGTTCCCAACCAGCTTCAACTTCCTGGTCAAAGAACTGATCGATGTCACCTTTAGTGAGGAATGCAGCTTCCTTATCCATTCCTTCGCTTGATTCCTCTTTGAAATCATCACGACGCATTATATAAGGCATGTAGGTTTCCTCGTAGTTCAGTTTCGTTCTGGAACTGTAAGAATCAGGATCAGGGTGATCGTTGTCAAAGTAGACTTCAAATGGGAGGAAGTCGTTCAGGTCATTACTGAAGAGTGGGACGTAGTAAACCAGTTTCCCGTCGCCATCAATCAGGTCTTGTGCTGAAAACCGTAGTGTATCGGTGCGGGGGAAGTACCCTGCGCGCTTGGTGTCAAGAATGAACGGTTCGTTGAGGTTAACGGTGTAGTAGAAATCGTTACCCGTTGAGTTGGTAGACTCATCAACCAGCTTTCCACTTGAGCGTACCAACTTTAGGGTTGCATTCGAAAGCGGCTCATCTGTTCGGCCGTCAATTACGTACACTTCGAGTGACTGCCCGAGGTAAAGATCACGGCGGATAGTTGTACTACCATCGTTTGAGTTATAGTTCCGCAGGTCTACCTCAGTTTCGGCTTTGCCGAATGCTGGCCGGGTAGCTTCAATCTTGTAGTTTTTACCAATTTCGAGTTCGAAATGAGTGTCATTTGCTGTAGGGTTGGTTATTTCCTCAACAAGGGTAAGCGTTCCGTCATCTGCGACCTCAAAGAGCTTAATGGTTACACCGTCAAGTTCTGTTTCATCAACATTATTGAACGCAAATACGTCGAGGTCCACTTTAGGATTCAACTCAAGAACACGTTCGATAAACGGAAGGTCTACAAGTTCAGGACTAGAGAGGTCGAACTCATCAAGTACGGTAGTGAAGCCATCTTTCTCTGCAACCAGTTGGTACTTCATTCCGGGTTCTACCTTGAAGTTAAACTCGTTGTCATCAAGGTTGGTAATTTCTTCTACTAGCTCAGGTCCGTTAGGGGTAATTTTATACAACTTCACGGTAGCTCCAGCCAACGCTTCTTTGTTCAGCTTATTCAGCGTAATGACCTGAAGATCAATGCGGTTATCCGGTGTAAACTCGTAAAGATCATAGCAACATACATCACGTGCATCAGAATAGAACAAGGCTTCTCCGCTAGGCCGGCGGCTACCGACGTACGCCTGATCCGGGTCGTCGAAACGTGTGTAATAGGCCTCGTCGGCGGCGGAGTTAATCGGCGCGCCCATATTTACCGGACGACGGTACGTACCGTTAATCAGGTAAGACTTATAAACATCCATACCTCCGAAAGTAAACCGACCGTTGGTGGCGAAGTATAGTGTGGTACGCGGTGCATAGAAGAAGGGTGAAGCTTCATCTCCAGCGGTGTTCAGTTCCGTTAAATTCCTGGTATTGCTGAGCGAGCCATCTTCGGACAAATCTGCCCGATAAAGGTCAAGCCCTCCTTCGCCTCCCGGGCGATCAGACGCGAAGTAAAGGAACTCGTTGCCAGACTCATCGTACCCAACGCTTGGCTGGGTAGTACTGAAACCAGACTGATTGATGCTTGTTTTTTGTGGGTTGGTCCAGTTTCCGTCAGCGGAAACATCGGCTCGGTAAATGTCACAGATCAGCTCGTCGTAGTTGCGGAAGTCGCAGACGGAGTAGTAGACCTTTGTCATCTCCTTATTGAATGCAGTATGCGCGACGTTCTTACCCGGTAAGTTAATATTATCAGGCAGTGGCTCAGCGGTTGCTTCTCCTGTCTGCTTCATGATCCGACTAAGGGCACGTCTAGGCCTTAGCGAATCGGCTTTGTATTCGAAGGCGTTTGAGGAGAAATAGCGATTAGTCCCTTTCCCTCTAACGTAGTTGATGTCAGATTCCGTTGTATTGATGCCCTCAGGAAGGTGATTCAGTTGAATATCTTCAGCCCGGGTTAAGGCATCAATAGCCCAGTCGGCATCGTTGATTTGAGCAAGTGCTATAGAGCGGTAACTCTCGGGTGCTCGTGGCTGATCATCCAAAAATTGTTGAAAGTGAGCCACGGCCTGGTCATAACGCCCCTGCCGAAATACCGCCTGCCCCATGTAGTACTGAGAAAGAGGGTATTTATCCACAGCGGGTAGGCTCTGTAACTTAACCAGGTATTTTTCAGCTTCTTTATAGGCAGTAGCACGGTAGGCTGCAGTTCCTGCCTTGTAATAAGCTTCACCGATGCGCGATTCATAAGCCGCATCATCATTCCAATCATCCTCAGCGGCGATAGAATATAAGCGGTAAGCATTATAATGATCGTCACGCTGAGCAGCTTTGTCAGCGGCAGCGATGTATCCTTCGAAGGATTGGTTCTGGGCTGACAGATTAGGTAAGGCCAGAACAAAGAGTGCAATTAGTATGTAAATTCTAGTCATCAGTTGTTGGGATTGGGCAAAGATTAAAGTAATGGACAAACCTTAAATTCAGGCAGTGGTCTCACTTTCCGGATAATGTAGCGGACGGAAAGCTCCATTCCTCCCCTGTTCTCAGTGGCAATATCAAACTGGCTGGTGTTGAAGTCATAATTCAAGCCAACCATCAGGTTGTTGTACGTAATCTCGAAAGCAGGCCAGTAGGCATCCTGGGTTTTATCCCGGCGTAAACCCATACCCGCCATCAGGCTGATTTGCTTGTTAAGCGTATTCTTCACCCAAACGCGGCCTCCGAACATCATAACGAGCTCGTCGTAGAAGGAGCCTTGATTCTGATAAGTGATGCCACCAATTGCATCAACGATCGGCAAAACCTGCAGTACACCCGTTACGTAGGGAGAAAGGCGCCGTTCCAGCGGTACGCTTTCATTGTCGTAGAAGGCCTGGTCAGGAGTGGTAAGGTGGTGTAGCGCCACACCAACATCCAGCTTTGTGCGCCGGTTATTGCGGAACACCAATTCGTCGGTTTGCTTAGACTGAAGGCGCAGGTTAATGCCCAAACCAAAGTCGGGGAATATCTGGCCGTCCTGATCGTAAAGCTCTCCGGTAGGTAAAGCTCCGTTGAACTCACCCCTTGTAGGGTCAAATTGATCATTATAGCGAAGGCCAGCATTGTCAAAGCCTCTCTGAATTACAGCAGCTTTACCACCAACGGAAACAATTACCTGAGGAGAAAAGACCTTAGTATAGGATAAGTTAAGGTCCAGGTTAGCCCAGGTGAGCTTACTGTCTCCCGCACGATCGTAGTTAAAGGCCACGCCACCGGAGAAAAAACCCTTATTGCTAGAGACCTTGAGGAATTTCTTGTCTATAGCAAGTGTGACGGTTTTATAGTCTACCGGTACATCTACCCACTGAGACTTGTAGTTTCCCATGGCTCGGATGTCTCCACGAAAAATCCCCGTCAGAGCGGGATTAAGATGGAGAGGCGCGTTGTAAAACTGCGAGTAGTGGAAATCCTGGGCAAATGAGTTGCAGGCAAACAATGACAGTATCATTGCTACCAAGAGGAGGCGCAAGGTTGACATGGGCAGCTTTGAGTATTTAATAGTTGATTTGTTCATTTCAGACGAGGGATATAAAAATAGTCACTTGGTGATAAAAAACGTGTTGAAATACACACGGTTGGTACTTTTTGACAACGGAGCGCTACTGCTCTCTCTCCCATAATTCAGTCCGAATACGCTGCAAGGTACAACGCTTTAAAGAAATATCCATAACACCGTTCCATTAAATTTTACTACCGCTTCCTAAAAAGAACAACAATTTGGGGTCTTGATCGTGCTGGAGAAGGTTTAACGCCCTATTTTAGCGTTCGAATCAGCAATGATTTTTAGTTTGACAACTAACATAAATACCTACTTCTATTTTAACACCTTCGGTTTTTGCGGCAAATCGGCCAGTTCGGGTGCTGCAGTAAAGGAATGACCTTCTTTACTATATATTTCTCTGTGTTTTCCATATTGCTTTTACTTGACCGGCTGTTGCACTACACGTGCCTGCTGTCATCTTATTTTCTGGGATCTTCGAAACGGACTAACGTGAAATCTTTTCTCCTACTTATCTTCTTCTCCTTCTCCATCACCTGTGTTGCTCAACACATGTACGTCTCCCCCAATGGTGTTGCATCCTCCAGCGGAACTTCATGGGATGAGGCTTTAGACCTGGAAGCTGCCCTCGAACGGGCAAGCGCAGGAAGCCAGCTATGGGTAATGGAAGGCACGTACAAGCCTAACGAACTAACTGGCCGTAAAGCCTCCTTTGTTTTCCCTGCAGGAATCAAGGTTTATGGTGGCTTCGAGGGGAGTGAAGAAAGTCTTACTGATCGTCGGCCCGGTAACCTCTCTATTCTTTCTGGTAATCTCGGAGATTCTCAGTCGACTGCTGATAACGCTTACACCGTCGTAACGCTGCAATCTAAAGCTGACCACGTGACAATTATGGATGGTTTCATGATCACAGGAGGTAATAGCCGGAACTTCCGTGACGGCCTTACCAATGGAAGTGCAGGAGGCGGGCTTTATGTTCAGGCCAGCACTGATGGCCTTTCTTCTCACATTATTGCTAACTGTACATTTGAGGCCAATATGGCGCACAATGGTGGCGCGGTACTGGTAGACACAGGTCGCCCTTCTTTCGAGAATTGCATCTTCAAGAACAATAAGGCAGACTTTAACGGAGGTGCTGTTTACAATAAAGGCACCGCTTCATTGGCAAGCCCAATCTTCCGTGACTGTACTTTCGAAGAGAACAGCAGCAATTCTGGCGCGGGCATGACGAATAACGGCACCAACGGAGAATCCAGCCCACTGATTATTGGTTGCGACTTTATAAATAACACCTCGTTGATGAATGGTGCGGCCATCTACAATGTTTCCAACGATGATGGCGCAACGCAAGTCATCATGGAAGGCTGTACTTTCGTTGGTAATGACTCTATACTTGGTGATGATGTTTCAGACAATGGCATCTCCAAAGCCATTGCAGCACGGGCTAAGAAAAATGGCGGTGGTAGTCTTCGACCAACCGCTGTTCGTAAGTAGGGCTTTGCTCTAAGAAATAGGGTTCAAAAATTGAAGAGCTGGCATCACTGCTGGCTCTTTCTCTTTGGCTAGTACAGCTTTAGGTTCATAATTATGAGCCTTGCTTTCAGCATTAAGAGAGGTTGTAAAGTGTAGTCCAGTCCATTTACCCCTTCTTCGCACCTGCGGCCGCGCCCTAATGAAGTGCCTCTTATTGGGCCCGCCGGGGTAAAACGTCCGCTACGGGAATACGTACCGTAACTTTTGTACCAGCTGCCGTTCCGTCTTTCTGAGAAAGATCCTCAATTAGTACGCGGTTATCCGGGTCATCGGTGAGTAGTTCCAACCGGGAGCGTGTTATCTCGGTACCACGCGATTGGTGGTAAGGACGGGTAACATCATTGGCCTGCATCTCTGCTACCCGCGCCCTGCCTATACCGTCGTCAATAACGGTGGCAAGAATGTTGTTGTCATCGTTCGGGATAGCGCGAAAGACCACACTAATATGCCCCTGAGGCCTGGTGCGCAAGCCGTGTTCGATTGCATTTTCAACGTAAGGCTGAAGAATCATGGTTGGCACACCGATAATGTCTTCCTCCAGGTCTCCAATCACCTCAACCAAATAGGTTAGTTTGCCGTCAAATCGCAGGTGGCAATTGATGTCCAGGTAATCTTTCAGGAATTCCATTTCGTCTTCCAACGTAATGTACTCGCGGTTGGTGTACTCCAGGCTGCGCCGCATGAGCATCGCAAATTTGGCAAGGTATTTAGATGCCGTACTAGCATCGTTCGTAGTGATGAAAGATTGAATACTATTCAGCGCATTGTAGAGGAAATGAGGATTCATCTGTGCTCTGAGTGCCCTCAACTGAAGCTGGCTTGCCCTCAGGTGCAAGCTTTCTCGTTCTTTTTCTCTGGCCTCGGCTTCAAAACGAGCGGCAAATTCTTCCTGCCGTTTAGCATCCTGAAGTTCATAATGGCGATCCAGATAATAATCAGCATTTCGCTGATGGTAATAAGCCAGATCATAGGCCTCAATACCTGCGTAAGACTTAGCAAGCAATTGGCATAGTTCAGCGGCATAACCGTTGAGCACCAGATTGTCCGGCTCTTGGGCCTGCTCCACCACTTCAAGTGTGTCCTGTAGTTTTTGGATGGCACCCGCAACATCATCCTCGTCTAAGTAAAGTTGAGCCCGGGTCATTTCAATGGAGACGAGGGTCTCCTTTTTTGGATGCGGAAGTTTCCGGTAAATCGCTTCAGCTTCATCCAGCAGCGGCTCAATTTCAACTCCAGGTTTCCCCATTTCGTTGAGGTAGGTACCAAGATTTGTGTAGGCAGCTAACATAGCTGCTTTACTACCGTTTGCGCCACTGTCAATAATAGACCGAAATATAGCTTCCGCTTCTTCTCCGTGTTCCTCAACGTTCGCTACAACATTGGCGAGGTTCAGTTTAATCCAGGGAATACGCGCACGCATACCAATGGTTTCACAACGAGCCAATGCTTGACGAAAGGCACCAGCGGCTTTCTCTTCGCTATCCGGACGGGTCCAGAGCGTTCCCAGCCCCGTTTGAGCGAGTGTATAAAAATAGTGGTCTTTTGTATTGAGCCCAAAAGTACCTCCGTTCAGCAGCCCGAGAGCTTCCAGGAATTTGGGAGTCGCCTTAGCAAAACTATGATCGTGAAGGTAAAAGTAGCCAAGCCGGCAAAGTGCGCGGGCGTGAAGACGGTCAGAAGAATAAGACGCCAGGAGGCGGAGGCTGAGATCATAATACTCCCGCGCCAGATCCATGAGTTCCAGGTTTACTAAAACCCCGAGATAATCTAAGTAGACTTCGATTTTCTCGGCAATGTCTCCGTGCTCATTGACCCGAGCTACCGCACGCTCAAAAGAACGTAGTGCTTTCTGATCGTCGTATTCCTGGTTTTCAAGGTTACCGAGGTGTTGCCAATATTGAAAATTCGACTCGTGGGTGGAGGTTACGGAAAACAAGCCTTCCAACTCTTCCATTAACACCCGGGCCCGAGCGGGGCGTGTGTATACATAATGGGAGATGAGCTCATTGAAGAGCCTGATTCGAAGAAAGGGATCAGTTGTACGGTTAAGTCTTTCTTCCAGCGCGGTAATTACCGAGTTGGTTGATTCAGCTTCGATCATGAGTTTTGCGTCCAGGTGTATTGTAGTGGAGTTAGGACGCAAAGTTAGTACAGTTTATTGTGGCATGATACCACCGCATACACGACGTAGCCAGCTTCCACGGCGTTTTTTTCCACCAACGACTTGATCCATGCTTTTACGGTCCAGAATTTTGTCTTTCTGTTCTCGTTTTAGCTCTTCAATAGTTTTTTTCCCATTCTTTGACATAGAAAGATCCTTAAACACATTTGAAAACATACCGTTGACCGAGCAGGGAGTGCCGATCAAGGCGATTGTAATACCGGTCCAAAAATAGTGCTAATTGTTGGAACATCCTAAAGAACGTCCTGAAGAACCCGAAGTTTCGTCATAAAGGCGGGTCTTCTGCGTCTGCTAACCTCTATTTTTGCGTCGTCGTCCATGATTAGGTAGCCTCCATCACCTTTTACAAATTTTTTCATGTAATTCATATTGATGACGTGTCGTTTATGTACCCGGTAGAAGTTAAACGGGACCAACATGTCTTCGTAAGCTTTGATCGTTTTAGAAGCAGTGATACGGTTTCCTCCCTGAAGGAAGATGTGCGTGTAATTATCTTCTGCTTCGAAACGGACAATATCCCGAATCTTGACAAAATGGATGCCATCTAAGGCTGCGATGGACATTTTTTCGAATGAATTAGGATGGCTGGTGAACTGCTGCATCACCTGCAGGCGCTCTTCCGTACGCCCCTGCCGCCGTGGGCGAACGCGGGAAACAGCCTCCACCAACTTATCGGGGTCAATGGGCTTCAGAATGTAGCCAATGCTTGAGTACTCGCAGGCTTTCATCGCAAATTGGTCGTAGGCCGTAACGAAAATGACATCAAAGGCGATCTCTGGCAACTGGTTGAGCAACTGGAAAACCTTTCCGTCCTGCAGATTGATGTCCAGAAAAGCGATGTCGGGTTTAATGTCATCCCGTTTAAAGAGCGCCAGGCCGCTTGCCACCCCATCAGCATCGCCGATAACTTCTACGTCTTCACAGTGTTCCGCCAACAGGTGTTTTAGATTGATGAGGCCATTGCGTTCATCTTCGATTATCACGGCGTTCAGTAACATACAGGCTTGTTTTATCGGTTGTAATTGGGAAGAACAAATGTACAATTTTTCTATTAGACATAGCTACTGATTTGGCGTTCCAGAAATTCTGAAACTATCTTTGATCCAAATTTTTCACAACAGAATGGCCAACCGCCACAACCGCGACCGCGTACACGAGATAGTTTTTGAAGCCGACACCCCAACCGGGAAGTGGTTTGATATCAGCCTGCTGGTGCTCATCGTGCTGTCGGTCATCACGGTTATGCTGGAAAGTTCGGAAGACTGGTACAGCGAGTACGGGCCAATTTTCGATGTCTTAGAGTGGATTTTTACCATCATTTTTACCATCGAGTACATCTTGCGGTTGTACGTGACTATCCGCCCCTGGAAGTATGCCCTTAGTTTTTATGGCGTCATTGATCTGGTGGCGATTTTGCCAAGCTACCTCGGCTATTTCTTCGCGGGCTCACAGTACTTCGTCATCATCCGAATTTTTCGTTTGCTCCGGGTTTTCCGGATTTTTAAACTCGGAAAGTTCCTGACTGAAGGCGACCAGCTGCGGCGGGCACTCATTGCCAGCCGGAATAAAATCATGGTTTTCTTGTTTACGGTCACCTTGTTGGTTGTCATCATCGGCTCTATGATGTACCTGATTGAAGGCGGGGTTAACGATGGCTTCAGCTCCATCCCCCGCTCGGTATACTGGGCCATTGTCACCCTCACGACCGTAGGCTACGGAGACATCACGCCCCAGTCTTCCGTAGGTCAGTTTCTCTCCGCCGTCGTCATGATTCTCGGTTACGCCATCATTGCCGTACCCACCGGCATTGTTACCAACGAGATGATCGGGATGGCCCAAAAAGGAAGCTTCACCAATACCCAGGTGTGCCGTTATTGCGCCAAAGAAGGGCACGCAGACGATGCAAAATACTGCAAGTATTGTGGTGGGCGATTAAACGAGGACGATGCGCCTAAGTAGCATTTTCAGGCGCGGCCGCAGGTGCAAAGAAGGTTTTTGAAGCACCTTTTTTGCCCCTGCGGCCGCGCCCCAAAAACAGTTCACCCGCGGGTGGCTCTATTTTTTTTTTACACACCTATGTCCCCCCCGGGCCCCCCGGCGCCCCAAAAACAGTTCACCAACGGTATTCCGGTAAAAGCCGCCCAACTGTCTTCCCCACGTTCTATCTTTGCCCGCTCAAAATTAGAACCCCATGTTTCGTACCCACAACTGCGGCGAGCTACGCCTCTCTGACGCTGGCACAAAAGTTTCCATCTCTGGCTGGGTCCAGATCGGCCGAGATTTCGGCGGCCTGACCTTCGTTGACCTCCGTGACCGCTACGGCATCACCCAGGTTGTTTTTGACCAGGACGATAATTCTGAACTGGCCGACCAGGCCCGCAAACTCGGCCGTGAGTGGGTAATTCAGGTCAACGGTACCGTTCGTGAACGGACCAATAAAAACCCCAACCGCTCCACCGGAGACGTTGAAATCGTAGCGGACGAGCTGATTGTGCTCAACAGCGCCAAAACGCCGCCTTTCACCATCGAAGACGAATCCGACGGCGGAGACGACCTGCGCATGCAGTACCGCTACCTAGACCTGCGCCGTGGCCCGCTGCAGCAGAACATCATGTTCCGCTCCAAGCTGGCGCTGGCCGTGCGTGCTTACCTCGGCGGCAAAGACTTCGTGGAGGTAGAAACACCCTTCCTCATCAAGTCTACGCCCGAAGGCGCGCGAGATTTCGTCGTGCCCAGCCGCCTGAACGAAGGCCAGTTCTACGCCCTGCCGCAGAGCCCTCAGACCTTCAAGCAACTGCTGATGGTAGCTGGCTACGACCGCTACTTTCAGATCGTGAAGTGCTTCCGCGACGAAGACCTCCGCGCTGACCGCCAGCCCGAATTTACGCAGATTGACTGCGAAATGGCCTTCGTGACCCAGGAGCAGGTGCTTAACACTTTTGAAGGCCTCACCCGCCACGTTTTCCAGGAACTTAAAGGCGTGGAATTGCCCGAGTTCCCACGGATGCAGTACGACGATGCGATGCGCCTCTACGGCTCCGACAAGCCCGACCTCCGCTTCGGCATGCCGCTGGTGGAACTCAACGACGTAGCCCAGAACAAAGGCTTCAGTGTCTTCGATAGCGCTGAGCTGGTAGTCGGCATTTGCGTGCCCGGCAAGGCGGACCTGACCCGCAAAAACCTCGACAACCTGACCAAGTGGGTGAAGCGCCCGCAGATCGGGGCCAAAGGCCTGGTTTACGTAAAATGCAACGAAGACGGCAGCTTCAAGAGCTCCGTAGATAAGTTCTTCGACCAGGAAGCTTTAGCAGCATGGGGCGCGGCCGCAGGTGCAAAGCCGGGGGATCTGATGCTCGTTATCTCCGGAGACGACGAAAAGAGCCGTGGCCAACTCGGTAACCTCCGCCTCCACGTCGCTAACGAATACGACATGATCCCCGCAGGAGCCTTCGCTCCGCTGTGGGTAGTAGACTTCCCCCTTCTGGAGTGGGACGAAGACTCCGAGCGCTTCCACGCCATGCACCACCCCTTCACCAGCCCCAAGCGCGAAGAGGTGGAACGGATGCTGAACGGCGATCACGAGACCATGAAATCCCTCAAGGCCGACGCTTACGATCTGGTCATCAACGGCGCAGAAATCGGCGGAGGCTCCGTACGGATCTACGACCGGGCGCTCCAGGAACGCAACTTCAAGCTCCTCGGCTTCACCGAAGAAGAAGCCGAAGAACAGTTTGGCTTCCTGATGGGTGCCTTCGAGTACGGTGCCCCACCCCACGCCGGTATCGCCTTCGGTTTTGACCGCCTCTGTGCGGTGATGAACGGCCAGTCCTCCATCCGCGACTTCATCGCCTTCCCGAAAAACAACCAGGGCCGCGACGTGATGATCGATGCGCCGGCCAACATCGACGAAGCGCAGTGCAAGGAGTTGAACCTGAAGGTTACTGTACCGGCTAAGGTGGAGTAGGTTTCAAGCCAAAAAGCTTCAATTCCTGAGCGATGATTAGATCAAATGATTTAATCATCGCTTTTTTTGTTGGTAGTTCATCAGGATTCTACCTGCGGCCGAGCCAGGCGATCATCGAAACTATTCAAAACATCAGTCAACCCCTAAATATATTGGTATCTGGTGGCGCTAGAGATACCACTACGTAGCAGTAAGCCCTGATCAACCCCTGATTTAAGGTCGCGAGTAGCGGTTGCTCCCGAAATAGACTTGTGAAAAGTTTGGTACTCTTTGCGGCTGAAAAGTTTTTTATTTACGTGTTCTTTAAACGCCAGTAACCTACTGTCAACATCATTCGGTATGGCTAAAGCATTGTCCAACTGTTCCGAAAGTGCAAGTTTAATTGACTCCAAGGCGTAAAGGATAAAAGCATTAGAGTCTCCTGCATGCTGACTGGTTTGAAGTGCATCATAATAGCCTTTCTGCCGCTCATGTACAATACTCTCAATCGGCACATAAGCCAGGTCCGGATACTCAGTTTTTAGAATGGCCGTTTGCCAAAGACGCCCCATGCGACCGTTCCCATCACTGAACGGATGTATGTACTCGAACTCAAAATGGAAGACGCAGCTTTTAATAATTACATCTTCCTCGAAGTTTACGAGGTAATCAAACAAGTCTCCCATCAAATTAGGCACTCTTTTTGCGGGTGGCGTAATATGGATAACTTTCGTGCCATCAACTACCCCTACTCCGTGCTGTCTGTACTTACCAGCATCGGTGATCAACCCAGACATCATAAGCCGATGAATATCGAGTAATTCATCCTCGGAGTAAGGATCTATCGCTTCTAACCTGTCGTAGACCTGAATGGCATTTTCGACCTCTTTAATGTCTTGTTTTGGCCCCATGACTCGTTTCCCTTCGAGAATCGTAGTTACTTGTTCCTCGGAAAGGGAATTACCTTCAATGGCCAGACTAGAAACTATGGACTTGATTTTGTTCTTACGACGTAGCTTTACGTTACCTACCAATAATTGATAACCTTCCTGTTGCCCAACTAAGCGTATGATCTCTTTAACAAAAAGAAACATTTTGGGAGTGACTTCATAAGGAGGCTTATAAGACATGATGTAATCATTTGATCTAAAGATACCACTTTTTTAAACAAAAACCATCTCAAACAGTAATGATCTAATCATATGATTAGATCACTGCGTTGTTTTTTGACACCAAAGAATCGCAGACCTCACCAATCAACTTATGGACATTACCGCCCTACTAGCCAAATTACACCAGCAACTCCCTACTAAAAACACCGGCACCGTAGCCACCTACATCCCCGAACTTGCCCACATCAGCCCGGACAAGTTCGGTGTACACGCCATCACCGTAGACCAACGCGAGTTTTCTTTCGGCGACGCGCAGGAGGGGTTCAGCATCCAGAGTATCGCGAAGGTCTTGAGCCTGACGATGGCCTACCAGCGGGAGAACCAGGAACTTTGGAAACGGGTGGACGTGGAGCCTTCGGGTACCCCCTTCAACTCCCTCATCCAGCTGGAGAGTGACTGCGGCATACCGCGTAACCCGATGATGAACGCCGGTGCCCTGGTGGTGTGTGATGTGCTGCTGGATTACCTCGCTGAGCCGAAGAAGGAGCTGCTCACTTTCGTTCAGTCCCTGGCCGGGGATGCCTCCGTAGGCTACAACGAAAAGGTAGCCGCCTCGGAGCGGGAAACCAGTACCCGCAACCGTGCCCTGATCGAGTTTATGCGCTCCTTCGGTAACATCCGCAACGACACGGAACGTTTGCTTGATTTTTACTGTTCCCTCTGCGCCATCGAGATGAACTGCCAGCAGCTTTCGCGCAGTTTTTTGTTTCTGGCCAACGAAGGCGTAAGCCCTTTCACCGGAGACCGAATCGTGAGCTCCAGCATGACGAAGCGCCTCAACGCCATCATGCAACTCTGTGGTTTGTACGATGAAGCCGGAGAATTTGCCTTCCGGGTCGGGCTACCGGGCAAGAGTGGTGTTGGGGGCGGAATTGTGGCCCTCCGGCCGCGAGATTATTGCGTTACCGTGTGGAGCCCGCCCTTGAACCCCAAGGGCAATTCCTACTACGGTATGAATTTTCTGGAAGGCTTTACTACGGAAGTGGGCGATAGCATTT
Source organism: uncultured Lewinella sp. (assembly GCA_964458975.1). Taxonomy (GTDB): domain Bacteria; phylum Bacteroidota; class Bacteroidia; order Chitinophagales; family Saprospiraceae; genus Neolewinella. The sequence continues at coordinate 28,773 of CAYWMW010000008.1, forward strand.
ACTGAGCGTCTTTGTTGGCGTTCCTAACCTCCTCCAGCACCCAGTCTTTCCGCCCGAACCATTGCCACTCGGTTCTGGCCAGATCTACTTCGGAATCAACGAAGCGTTGGAATTTACGGCCGTTGAGGCGGACGCGTATTCGGGCGTAGACTTCGACGTCTTTTCCGGCCGCGGCGTTCATATCCCGGAGGTGATGCGCGTACTGCAGGATCATATCGGGGTGGGTGTAGAGTTTGCGGTACTGCCGGCGGGGAAGGCTATCGGCAGGATAAACGATTTGCTCTTCGCCAGTGGCCCGGTCGATGATTCGGTAATTACCGGAGCCTTGTTTTGAGCGCAGCATCATCCGCCAGCTGTAGCGGTGCCCTTCTTCAGACCAGGTTACGTCGGAGTTGAAGGCCCAGTGGCGGAGGGGAAGCAGGAGGTTCACGCTGAAGAGCAAGACCAGACCGAGGAGGATGGGTTTCTTCAGTGCTGGGCGGTACTGCCAATAATCGGTGTTTTTGCCGGAGGAGCGGTTTACCGTACTTTGCCATCCCTGAATCCAACTTTGCACCTGCGTCCGCGCCCGCATAATTATTGTGCTCTTGTGGGTCGGTGGTTTTGTAGCGCCACCGAGCCACCGGACGAATCTTTTGGGCCAGTCGGGCTCAAAAAACAGGCTGCTCATGACCATGGAGAGGTAGGGAAAAATGCCGATGTTGAAAAGGAGGTGGTTGGTGGCGTGGAAGACCAGCAACAAGCCCAGGGCCAGCCACCGCAGGCGCTTGTGCAGCAACAGAAAAGCCACGCTTAAATCAAGCAGCATGCCGGACCAGGACATGACGTAGGCCGTAACGTCGAGGTCCCAAAGTGGGCCCAGGATCGGCATTTCCGAGCGGGCACTCAGCCACATTTTCATGGGCATGGCGTTGATGAGCCAATCGTAGTTGATTTTTGCGATGCCGCCGAAGAAATAAACTACGCCCATCAGGGCCGGAAACATCCAGACCGTCCACGCCGGAACGCGCGAGGACCACTCGGCCGGGCTGTGCCGAACATCCAACGAAAACTCTCGCCAGGCGGGTGTGATAGCCAGCAACCAGGCAAGACAGGTGAACAGGTAAGCGTGGTTCAGGTAATGGGCCTTCTCCAACAGAAACAAATAGGTAAAAGCAAGGGCAAACAGCGGAGCGGTGACCCTGAAGCGCCAGCCTACGGCCACCGCAAGCCCCAGTAAAAAACCCACAACGAAGAAGAGCGACAGGAAAGGTTCCGGTAGCGGGCCAACCCACTCAAAACCGTAGTAACTGAAGGTAAAACCGCTGAATTCATCTTTGTACCAATGGTAGTAAATACCGTTGCCCAGAATGTCTCCACCACCGAGTAGCCCCAGCGCAATCCTTAGGAAAACAAGGGTGGAGGCATCGGTGGGCGTGAATAGTTTGGAGGTCAGGGGTTATCTGTTGTCGGTTATCGGTTGTCGGCGCAGCGGTAAAGTTGCGTATTTTGGAGCACTCCGCTAAATTCCTGGGCTAAAAATTCTGTCTTCTAACCCGCTAACTTCTACCTTCGCCCGTATGATGCGCTTTTTCCTTCCTCTTCTACTTATTTTTTCCTTGTCCCATAGCCTGGCGGCTCAGGATGTAAAGGGCTTTTCAGCCCGAACGGAATGGATAGAAAAATGGAACAACTCCAAGGCTTACACCATGGAAGCCCTGGTTTCTATTCCCGACGACAAGCTGACCTTCCGGCCCACAGAAAACCAGATGAGCGTGCAGGAGCAAATTCAGCATATTGCGGGAAACATGTACGGCCTCAGCCGTAGATTTCTTGACTACCAGCCCAAGGGCTTTGACGAAGATGCACTGCGCGCTAAGCTCTCCGCCGAAACGCTGACCCGCAAGGAGCTTACCAACTTACTGAGTGATGCTTACGCCTTCGGCGAAGCAGCCATCAACAACCTGCCCGATGAGCGTTGGGATGAAGAAGTTAGTAACTTTTTTGCCGGCCCTAAAAGCCGCCGGGTGATCATTTACCTGCTGCAAGACCACGCTACCCATCACCGGGCGCAAGTGCTCATTTATATGCGTTTACTGGGGCTTACGCCACCGCGCTATCGTGGCTGGTAAGTAGCCTTCTGCGCATCAAGAATACTAAACTCCACCTTGCCCTTTGACCGGATCATTGCCTGGCAGCCTGGCGGACATACTTCTAATTTCAATCGTTTCCCCCCTTGTTTTCCCCTACCCCAATTCCAGGCCTCCAAGTCTTCACCCCTCGCGTTTTCGGAGACGAGCGCGGTTATTTCTTTGAGTCCTGGAACAAGCGGAGCTTTGCGGAAGCGGGCATCGACAGCAAATTTGTACAGGACAATCAAGCGCGAAGCCCCAAGGGCGTTTTACGGGGCCTGCACTTCCAGACCGGAGACCACGCGCAGGCTAAGTTGGTCCGCGTGATTGAAGGAGAAGTTTTTGACGTTGCCGTAGACTTACGCCCCAACTCCCCTACCCTACATCAGTGGTTCGGGACTCGGCTCAGCGGAGAAAACCAAAAACAAATGTACGTACCGCGCGGCTTTGCCCACGGCTACCTGGTGCTGTCTGAGACGGCCGTTTTCGCCTATAAATGCGACAATTTTTACGCTAAACACGCCGAAGGAGGCCTGCGGTACGACGACCCAACGATAGGCATCGAGTGGCCGGAGGTAGACGTTGAGCTGGTGATCGCTGAACGGGATTTGGACTGGAAGCAGCTAAGGGAATAAAACCCATAAACAAGCTTTTACTTCTGGTATACCCGAACGTAGTCAAGGTACATACTGGCCGGGAAAATATCCGGAGCTACACTTTCCTTCTTATCCCCACGGATGCCGCCAACAGAAACATTGGCCACCATGTAGAAAGGCCAGTTGAAAGGATAACCTGCTTTCCCCCGGCCCGGCAGAGGGGTATAAGTCCAGAAAGGCTCTCCGTCTACGGCGAAGATCAGGGATTCTTTAGTCCATTCACAGCTGTAGACATGAAATTCAGAGGTGGCGGTTTTAACGATCTTGGAGGTTCCCTTTTGCCCTTTACCGCTCCAGAAAAAGTCTGGTGTTTGCACCGCAGCACCGACGACGGTGGGGAGTTTACCGTAGTGTTCCACCAGGTCAATTTCACCGGCGTTGGGCCAACCGATTTTACTTACCGTATCACCAACCATCCAGAAGGCGGAGCGGAGGCCCTCTCCTTCCGGGAATTTTGCCCGAACCTCGAAGTACCCCTTATCAAACATGGCTTTCTTCTTGGTAACCAAGCGGGCACTGGTGAACTTATTTTTGCGCCCCTCAGGTTTGTATTCCGCCGTAATGCGCAACAAGCCCTCCTGTATTCTGACGTTTTCAGGGTTGGCTTCGGTGTACATCTGGCGTTCTTTGGCCGTCCAACCGTGGCCACCGGTTTGGTAACTCCAGCGGGTAGTGTCCGGTAAGCCGGGAACGTCAAATTCGTCGTTCCAGACCAGGTTGTAGCCCTCGGGAACAAAAACCCCGTCTTCAATAGGAGTGACCGAAGCCATCGCCGGGCCATCATTTTCACAGGCAGTGAAGATGCCGCAGCAAAGGCTAAACAGGAGAGCTATGGAGGTGGTACGCATGTCTGTATCAATTTGGGCTGCAAAGGTAGGGTGACGAATTGGATATACGCACATAGTTAGGGGGCCAAAAAAGTGACAATCTGGTTTGCGCCCAATAAAAATGCAGGTTTCGAGATAGGCAACCGAGCAGTATCTTACCGCTGTGAAAACCATAACCCTGAAGGTATCTAACGTAGGCATCCATTACAACGCAACCGGCGTCATCCCCTGGTCTGCGACGAACCTCCCGTTTGGTGAATTTCGCTTCAGCGAGCGGGCGGATATTTTCTGGGAGGTGGGTTTGCTGGCTTACGATAAAAATACGGCACGGCTGCAGGTGCAAGTATTGGATTTTGAAGCAAAGAAAGAAGGGTTCGCCCCCGGGCGGAAGATGCGAAGCCCGGTGCAGAAGCTGGAGTTTTCACCGCTGGAGGAAGGCCCCTTCAAGGCCCAGCTCTCTTACTACAAAGCGGGCTCCCTGAAGGGGCTGTTGCGGGCGGAGAGCGATGCGGTAAAACCCACTTTACATCCTGCGGCCGCGCCCAAAAAAGAGGATGAACCCAGCACTGGAAACGCCGTAAAATTCACCGTTCCCATCCTGGCGCTCACCTTCGCCAACGGCGGCGTAAAGGGCGTGGTAGACCTACCCGGCGTAAACACCCCCCTGCCCTTCCGGATCATCAACGATCACATCATTGCTGAGTTTGATGCCATCAAACCCTTCTTCGTCAAGGCCCTGAAACGGCAGACCATCAAAGTTTCGTCCGTTCTTCACTTCAAGGACGGAGAGCCAAAGTTAGACCCGGCAAAGTCTCCACAAATAGCCCGAATCAACGACGACCTGCTGGAGCTCTTCCGCGCCCGGGCGGTAAAGTCGTTGCTCAACTTCGACCCCGTAAAAACCGTCGACAAATCACTCTTCACCCCCGAAGACGTCTTCGCCAGCCTGGACGACGACGAGCTGGGCAAAGCCACCCTACCCCACGATGGGCAGGACCTGCTGGCCGAAATTCTGCGCCACAAAAAAGTCCGCAACGCCCGCCAGCTGGAGTTCCTCGCGGGCACCCTGCACGAAGTGGAAACCAAGCTTCGTTACGTCCTCTCCCCCACTTTCGGCTTCGTTTTCCTGGCCACCGGGCAGGATGCGAACCACTTCATCCTGGAACTGCTCGACAGCCACGCGACCTACATCTGGTCCATCCCCAAAGACTGGGAAAACCGGGAAGCACAGTTCCGATCCGTGGAGCGGGAAATTGCCGCCATCGGTACCCTGGGCCGGGGGCAGTACCGGCGCACGCTGCATTTTGAGCATGAGTTCTGGTTCGTCATCCACGAGAATGCGGAGCGGGGGCTGGTGGATGGGTTTCCTCGGTGGCGGAATCGGCTGCTGGAGGGGTTGGTTTAACTCCTTTTACCCTATCTTCGCTA
>CAYWMW010000009.1:0-29404 GCA_964458975.1 uncultured Lewinella sp.
AAGTCTTTGGGGCGCGAGCGGCCTAAAAGCGTAGCGGACCATTGTTATACACACTTGGATGAACCGGCTTGTTTTGATCCGAGATGATTGAATGTTGTAGAAACAACAACAGCCTTTCTAAGTGATGACAAAAAAGTTCGCCTGTCGAGTTCAGTAGCTTTCCTTAGAGAACTCAGCCTGGAAGACCCAGACCGGGCCTGTAACCTCCCCCGGCACCTGCGGCCGCGCCCAGAAAATCGTCCGCCGGGTAATCGTCCCCCAGAAGTGTGCGTTGGTCGAAAGTTGCGGCCTCGATTTAACTACCGGCCTTATGTTGCGTTATTACTATCGGACAAAAGAACCAACTTAATGATCTCTGTATTTCCCCTCTCCCAATCCAACCTGCTCGGTTTCACGCTCGACGGCGAAGTAGACGACGAAGGCATGCGCAAATTGCTGATGGCCGTAGAAGCCAAAGTGATTACCCACGGCAAACTGCGGCTGCTCGGCAACATCAAAAACATTGGCGGTTTTCAGGATTTTCAGACTTTCTGGACGCTCCTTAAAGCTAAGACGGAACTTTGGGATCAGATTGAGAAGTACGCCATCCTGACCGACAAAAGCTGGCTGGCTTCGCTAACGGGCAGTCTCGATTGGCTCACGCCCCGCATGGAAGTAAAAACCTTCGGCATCGGCGAAGGCGAACTCGCCCACGAGTGGCTCAAGCTAGACCCCGCCGAAGAAGAAGCCTCCGAAGCCCTCAAAGAAATCGACCTCGGCACCGAACGCCTGCTGGGCATCGCCATCATCGGCAAAATGGAAATTGCCGACTACGACCGCCTCAACACCCTGATCGAAGAACAGGCCGCCAAGTACGGCAAGGCCCGCATCATGCTGGAGATCGTCACCTCCGCCGGTTTCTCCGGCAAGGCGCTGATGGAAGACCTGAAAACCTCCGTAAAACAGTATAAAAACGTAGAGCGCATGGCCATCATCGGAGACCAGAGCTGGCTCAAAACCACCGTCCGCCTCAGCGATTTACTGACGCCGGGGCTGGAGCTTTCCGCCTTCGGCACTACGGAACGGAAGCGGGCTATTGCGTGGCTCGTATAGTACAGGCAGAAAGGAATAAAGAGGGGAGGAAAACAATTAATCCCCTACCTTAGCAAAATGGAAGCCAGAAGATTGGACCGGGACAACTATACCAGGGAAGAATACATCGCCCTGCTGGAAACAACTGCGGATAAAATCGAATACCACAACGGGAAAATCATGATGATGGCGGGCGCAAAAGGCCCGCACAACCGCATCGTGATGGACCTCACGGGCCAGCTGTACAACAACCCCAATGGTTGCAAGCCGCACGGAAGCGACCAGGCGTTGAGCTTACCAGAATATAATAAGTATCTATTCCCGGACCTGATGTTCGTTTGCGATGAAGATAATGGTAACGTCTACGAAGACGAATCAGAAATTTTCCTGATGAACCCTTGCCTCATTATCGAAGTACTCTCGAAGAAGACCGCCGAATACGACCGAACGCCAAAGTTTACGATGTACAGGTCTTTACCGACCTTCAGAGAGTACATCCTGATCGATTCCCGCCGGATGCAGATCGAAGCGTTCTATAAAGAGGATGAGAAAGGTTGGATCATCCAAAACCTCTGGAAGCCGGAACAGCAACTTACCATTCACACGCTCGGCACTTCGCTAACGCTTACCCAGATTTACCAAAGTACCGGTTTGCAACCGGTCGAAGACTTTGATAATCTTCCCGAGTGGTTACCCGGTATTAATGAATAGTGCTCAACTATAATACTTCCCCAACACCTTCTCCCACAACCTACCCGGCAACAACCGGCTTACCCGAACGCTGGCCCGTTGCACCAGTTCACCAATCACGTAGTAAGGCTTCAGTTCATCCTTCTGCATGATTTTATACATTTCTTCAGCGACGTAACTGGCCTCCATGCCGTGGTCTACGTTAGCGGCCATGCCGTCGTCTGCTTTTTTATAGCGGGGTCGGTAGAGTGGGTCTATTTCTTCAGCGGGTTGGCGGTACTGGGTGGCGATGGAGTTGGTTGAGATGTCTCCGGGGGCCACCATCGTTACTTGTAGCTTGCTGCCCTGCACTTCCATCCGCAGGCTGTCGGTCATCGTTTTCAGGGCGGCCTTGCTGGCGCAGTAGGCGGACCGAAAGGGGATACCCATAAAGCCGGCAATGCTGCCCACCAACAGCAAACGGCCCCGGTCGCTTTGGCGAAGGTGCGGCAACGTAGCCTGGCAGAGGTTCCAGCTTCCCCAGAAGTTGGTATCCATTATTTTTCGGGCGCGCTCCGTGGGCATCTGCTCTACCGGCCCGGCACCACCGATGCCGGCGCAGTGCATCACCACGTCTAGCCGGCCGCTCTCTTCGATGAGCAGCTCAATGGCCTGCCCCAGCGCCGCCGCATCAGAGATATCGGCGGGCAGAGCAGTCACCCCCGGCAGGTCAACCCTGCGGCGGCTCATCCCATAAACCTTATAACCGCGTTGGGCCAGCAGCGGAGCCAAAGCTTCACCAACCCCCGAAGATGCTCCGGTAACCAGGGCAACGTATTCCATATTTTATTCGTTTGTAGGCCGTAAAGAAACGGAAAACCGGAAGACCATATACTATACCTCAGGCTGCTTGCCGTTCCTATAATCCCTATCTTTGTGTAAATCTTAAGCGAATACCCCCAAACAACAAAGTTGAAAACTTCCCTCACAATGGAAAAAAGTAAAAAAGAACTGGAAACCACCTTCAACGAAAAAGGTGAGCTCATCAGCCCCGTACTACCGGCAGGCGTTAAAAACTTCCTGGTAGACATCGACGGTACCGTCTGCGATGACATCCCAAACGAAGAACCCGAACGCATGGGCACCTGCCTGCCCTACCCCGATGCCCTCCGCATCGTAAATAAGTGGTACGACGAAGGCCACCGCATCTGCTTCTTCACCTCCCGCACCGAGGAGCACCGCGAAGTCACCGAGATGTGGCTCAATAAACACAACTTCAAGTGGCACACCATGCTCATGGGCAAGCCCCGGGGCGGCAACTACCATTGGATCGATAACCACATCGTGAAGGCTACCCGCTTTAAGGGTAAGTTCACTGACCTCGTCGTCAAGAACCGCGACGTTGAGGTGTTCAACGACTAATTCTTGTGGAAAATAAAAAAGCCCGCTGATCTTCGATTAGCGGGCTTTTTTATTTTCCACAAGAATTAGTCGTTGCCCGCAGGCATGCTAAAATCGGAGGGCCGCAATACACGAGACCAAATACCCGCACCTTCGGTGTCGTACACATCCACCCGAAGTTTGCGCTCCTTCAGCGGCCCGGAGAAGGTGAGCACGCCGAAGTTGTGCTCAATGGCGAGTGTTCCGTCTACGCGGTGCTTGTTTACTTCTGAGCGGGAGGAGCCCGTGCCTGCGGTGAGGCTGGAGATGGTGACATCGTAGACCATCTTTCCGTTGTCGAGCTTCCGTTCGGAGAGCTCGGTGTGGTGGCGGTCTCCGGTCAGGAAGACTACGCCGGAGATGTTCTCTTCCGTGATGCGGCGCAGCAGGTATTCCTGCTCCCGGGGGGCGAGGTTTACGTAGGTTTCCCCGCTTTTGGAGGTGTTTAGTACCTGACCGCCAACGCAGACCATCTTCCAGGGGGAGTCACTGAAGACGAGGCTTTCGATCAGCCATTCCAGCTGGGCTTTGCCGAGGACGGTTTTATTGTCTTTGCGTTCCTGATCGTTCGGTGTCCGAAAAGAGCGGTTATCGAGCAGGAAGAAATCGGTATCGTTGTAGCGGAAGGTGGAGGTGATGCCCGAAAACCCACTCTCGGCGGTGTTGGCGGGCAAGCCGCTGGTGAGGTTGCCCCAGAAGGCATCGAAGGTTTCCTTGGCGAGTTCTTTTCTGATCCAGGTCCGGTCGGAGTCGTTGGGGCCGTAGTCGTGGTCGTCCCAGGTAGCGTAGTGGTGGGTGCGGGCCAGTAGCGGCTGCATTTCGGGCACACTCCGGGTGTGGGTATAGCGGTGGTGGTAGCCGGTTTTTGTGTACCAATCTGGCTCGCGGAGGTACATATTGTCGCCCAGGTGAATCATCAGGTCGGGGTTCTTTTCGTCGATGGACGTGAAGATTTCGTACTCGCTGCCGTAGCCATCGCCCGGGCGGTCAAACTCGGGTTCGTTGACGTAGGTACAGCTGCCCAGGGCCACGCGGAAAGTGGGCGGGTCTTTGCGCCAGCGCCAGATTTCCTGTGCGGTAAATTCGGTCGGGTAGTTGAGCGCAACCGCTTTCCCGTCAATGAAAAGCTGGTAGGTGTAGTGTTTGCCCGGCTGCACCTCATCGGCGATCAGTTTTGCGGTGTACGCCGTTGCCCTGGTGGTTTTTACTTCGTTCGTCGTCAGCGTCCTACCGGCATCATCGGTGTACTCAACTTTCACCAGGGCGGGTACTTTGGTTTGTGCCCAGATCATCACTTCCATTTGCTCGCAGTACCCCAGCATCGGGCCAGACTGCAAAAGTTCTTTTTGGGCGCGGCCGCAGGTGCAAAGAAGGGTAAGGAAAAAGATCGTTAGCAGACTACGCATAGCTTCGGAGATTGGTGAATTGGTTAGGCCCGCAAGATATACCGAAACCTGAGCATCAGCGAAAAAAGCCTCTACCACCCCACGGACATGGGGTTGTTTCTTTAAAAATAAAGTGTGATAACTTTGGCCGAGTCAAACTAAAGGCCTACTTTCGGGATGTATTCGGGTCAATAATCCTTGCACGGAGGCCCTGAATCAACAAAAAACCAGGTGGTACAAAACGATTTTTGATCGTGTTTCACCCTAAGATAAAGCTTTCTGACATACCATAATTTTGGCCCTTCGGTGTTTCGCCGGAGGGCTTTTTTATTGGTACTACTCACCCCCGAGCCCCAAAGAACCCCAACCGCCAGGGCTTAAACCGCGTAGAGATCAGACTTACGTGCGGCCCGGACACCCCTTCTTTAAAAAAGAGCAGACCGAAGTGGTAGACATCCACCGAGGCCGTCACCTCCGGCAATTGCTTGAGTTCTTCCCAGGCGCGTTCCATGCCTTCGGACCAGTGAATGTCCGCGATGACAAAAACGGCGTTCTCGGAGCGGCAGGGCAAGAGGGCCGCGACGTAATCAAGGGTAGGTTGATAGCGGTGGTCTCCGTCGCAGAAGAATAAGTCGAGCGGTTGGTCGGCGGGCTTAGTGGCGGTTGCGCTTGTGCTTTTGCTGATCTTCCGCTTGATGCTGAATTTCTCCGCCTTCTGCTTCGTTACGGGTTTGGGGCCGTGCGCCCAGAGCCATTTGTTGAACAGCCCTACGTGTGGGTGGAGGCCGGTGCCCGTTCCTGCTTTAGCGAAGGTCTCTTTTGCGAGCGCGGCGACGTCGGCATTGCCCTCCACGGTGTGGAAGGTAGCACTGGTGTTGGCTGCGTGAAGGTAGAGGGTGGATATTCCGGCGTTGGTGCCAAACTCGATGATGCTCTCCGCGCGCAGCCAGAGGGCTAGGCGAAAGAGGAAGCGGCCGCAGTCGTCGTCGATGGCGTTAGTCGCTACCAGCGAGCGAACCGTCCGTTCGTTCTTACTCGTTGTCTTGCTGGGGGCGCCGAGGGACTGGAGTTTTACCATCCCCGGGCGGCCTTGCCAGTACTTCCTGACCGAGGCAATAAGGTCAAAAGCGTGGTAGTGCCGATCATCCCGGTAGACCTCTTTGATGAATTCCACGAGGTAAGGCGAATGCACGTCGTAGCGTGTACTCGCCCCCAGGTACCAGCGGATGGCGGAGGTGGCCCGGAAAATCCAGTATTTGAGGGGTGTTTTCATCTGAGGCGCAAAGGTAGTGATGTAGTTTGGTAGTGCGCGTAAGGAACCCAGGCAATCGCTCAACGGAGGTATTTTCTTATGGTGCATCCGATCTCCCGAAAACTTTCCACTGCACCTGCGGCCGCGCCCAAAAAACGTGCCATAAAAAAGCGCCTCCCCCGGAAGGGAAGGCGCTTATTTTTTTTTTGCAACCCGCCCTAGGCAAACTTCCGGTACCCCCAAAGGCAGATCACTGCGCCAAATACGGCAACGATGATGGACCAAAGGTTTACAATGTCCGTTTCGGACGGGCCAATGCCGAGCGCGCGGGTGATGAAGCCACCGACGAAGGCACCGACGATGCCGATGACCATGGTAGTGAGCCAGCCGCCAGGATCCGGGCCAGGGTGAATCCAGCGGGCAATTGCTCCAGCAATGAGGCCAAGTACGGCCCAGGCAAGTAGGGAAAACATAGTAGTGTATTTTTTCAAACCGCTATACATTGACTCTGATTTAGCGATCTTTACGCTAAAACGCATAGCCTTTTCACAAGTCCCTCCCCCGTGGGGAGGGATTTAGGGAGGGGGCTTCAGGAGCAATGTATAGCGGTATGATATTTTTTAGTGATGGAATACAGTTAAAGCGCAGAAGCTAACGTCTGTGTTCGTTCTGTGTCATAACATCTTTTATGCCTAAGGGATTGCCGTCAGCAACCTTACAATACTTTTCAGCGTTACTCCAAACCGTGAACAACCCCACCAACAACCTCCCCTCCGGCGCTCAATCCTTACTCATCGCGCTGGCTACGCCAGCTCCGCAAGGCGGTACTGGCATCCCCGTCTTACTCTGGGGCCGCCCCGGCGTGGGCAAATCGAGCTTTATTGAAGGTTTGGCGAACGAAAGCCTGCCCGTTACCACCCTCATCGCCTCCATCCACGACCCGACGGATTTCAGTGGTTTACCCGTGCTGGAAGACGGCCGCGTCCGCTACGCCGTACCCCGTTGGGTGGATGATTTTACGGAGGATGGCGACGGCATTTTATTCCTGGATGAACTCAGTACCGCTCCGCCTTCCGTTCAATCGGCGCTGCTGCGGGTGGTTTTTGAACGAAAAGTCGGCTTTCACTCCCTTCCTCCCGGTGTGCGGATCGTTGCGGCGGCCAACCCGCCGGACCTGATGGTAGGCGGCTGGGAGCTTTCCCCTCCCCTGCGCAACCGCTTCGTCCACCTCAATTGGGACGTTCCTACCGACCTCTACGTCAGCTCCCTCACCAGCGGTTGGGCAACCAGTGCATTACCGGAGGTAGACACCGACGAACACGCCGCTAAATTACGCTGGTTCCAGACCCGGATCGCCGGTTTTCTGCGGGTGAAGTCCGATGCCCTTCACGCCAACCCGGAAGAGAACAAATATGGTTTCGCCAGCCCGCGCAGCTGGGACTTTGCCGCCGCCCTGCTCGCCACCGCAGACCTGCTTGGTTTTCACATCAACGACGAGGCCAACAACCACGTCCTGTTTGAACTCACCACCGGCTGCCTCGGCGAAGCGACCGCCATCATGCTCCTGGAATACCTGCGCAACCTCCGCCTCCCCGACCCCGTTGAGGTACTGACCGGCAAAGCCACCGTCCCGCTTGAAGACCTGGACGACAGCGAGCTGTTCGTCCTCTTCGCTGGCCTCAACGACCACCTGAAGAAAGAACTGGAGTCCGAAAGGCTCCTGGCCTGGTCCGAACCTTACCTCTCCCTGGCTACCCGCGCCTTCAATGATGGCCGGCGGGATGTCATCTTCGTTCCACTCAAAGAACTCGCTGGCTCCACCTGGCTGGTCCGCCTGATGGCTAAAGCACAGGCTGCTGGGCCGGATAAGTTGTCTGCTGTTTCTGCTTCGATTAATAGCCTTTTCAGTGATGAGGGGCTGCGGGAGTTTATTGAGGTGTTGAGTTAGTAGTGTAGTCGTGTAGTAATGTAGTCGCTGCCGCACGAGACAGCTTCACCACACAAGCCACAGAAAAACAAAAACCACAAAACAGGGCAGGTGTTACGGGGCTACCGCACGAGACAAAGGGGTTAGGATGATTCGGATTTTAAGAATTTAAGTGCGAGGCTGATCCTACTCAATCCTCAAAATCCAAATAATCCTAACCCTCTTTTTGCCGCTCCGACCACATGCGGCAGCGACCACACCACCACCGAACCACAAAACTACGCCACCACCTCCATGACCTCCCACCTACGTTTCGCCAGAGCCTACGCCGCCGAAAAACTGCCCTGGTTTGCGCCGGCGTTGTTTCGTTGCCGCATCATTATTTCCGAAGCGGTGGATGTGGCGGCCATCGACCTACATTACAACGTGTACTGGAACCCCGCCGTGGTGGAAGACATCTGGACGTCGAGAGAACGACCAGTAGCCCTGGCCGAGTTGGCTTTTATTTGGGTGCATGAGATCAGTCATCGGCTGCGGCAGCACGCGGAGCGGGCGAAGGCTTTTAACGTCCACGGGCAGGAGGCGGGCCGCCTTTGGAACATTGCCGCCGACTTTGAGATCAACGACACCGAATGGCCAGGGATGCGGATGCCAAAGGCTTATCCGGGGATGCTACCGGAAGACTTTGGTTACGAGCGGGGGCAACTGGCGGAGACCTACTTCAAGGGCATCAGCCAAAGCCACCCTGACCTCGCGGGAAACCACGACGACGGCAGCGGCGCCCACCACCAGGAACGCGACTGGGAAAAAGGAAACGAACGGCAAAACGTCTCCAAACTAGACGATCAGGTGCTCCGCCGCGAAGTTGCCCGGCGGATGAAAGAGGCCGGAGACCAGGCCACCCCCGGCGGCTGGCGCGACTGGACGGACGACATCCTCCACCCAAAAACCAACTGGCGCGCCCGGCTCGGCAACCGCATGAGCGTTGCGCTGCAAAACGGCATCGGCAGCCGGATCGACTATAGCTTCAGCAGACCGAGCCGGCGGCAGGCCGTTTACCACCCCATCCTGACGCCCTCCCTGCGCGGAGACCGGACGGCCCGCATCGCCGTCGTTGTTGACACCAGCGGGTCTATGGACGCGGCCTTACTTTCCCGCGCCCTCAACGAAGTCGCCGCCGTACTCCGCACCTTCCAGTACCCGGTCACCATCATCCCCTGCGATCAGGAAGCCTATGAACCGGTTAAAATCCTGGCTTCCCAGGAGGCTTACCGCCTCGAATCCCTCCCCGGCGGCGGCGGGACGGACATGACCTCTGGCATCCGCGCCGCCCTGGACCTCCACCCTGCGCCTGATTCCGTGCTGGTGCTTACCGATGGCTTTACGCGCTACCCTACGCAGCGCTTCAACACCCCCGTCATCTTCGGCATCTTCGACCTTGATGATGGGGTTCGCCGCCGGCCACCCAATCCGCCCTGGGGAGAGGATGCGGTGGTGGCTATTTTGGAGTGAGGGGTTTAATGATTAGCTAGCAGGCTGAATAACAACTGCCTAACGAATACGTGAACTCGCCAGGCGAATTCTTTTTTGTCAATACTTATGTGGATTATATGACGCTTGCGTAAGCGTCAAACTTGTTAGCAATCATCAAACTAACTCAACAAACAAAAAAGTTCGCCTGTCGAGTTTGGTGAAAAGCACTTCAAACATTCTTAATTATCCTAAGTGCCAGTTGTTATTCACACACTCGCACCATTCCCTGGGACACTATTCCCCCCCAAACCACGTACCTTACCCTTCGGAATTACCAATCCACTAAATACACTCCCCTGCTCCGCTACCTCATCCGCAGACTAAGCCTTCTCCCCCTGAGCCTCTTCCTGCTCAGCCTGATCTGCTTTGGCCTCCTGCAGCTTACGCCGGATGACCCCGTTCGCCGCCTCCTGCCCGATGGGGAAGCACGCCTTTCCAGCAACGACCCCGACGCTTACGACCGCCGCTACCGTGCGGCCGCGGCCAGCCTCGGTTACGACCGCCCGGCCTTCTACTTTTCTTTGCAAAACGCTGCATTACCGGATACACTCTACCGTCTCGCGCGGCCGGAGGAGCGGGCCGTACTGCGCGCCTTCACCCTCCGCACCGGCAACTGGCCCGTGGTACACAACTACTACCGTACCCTGAAGCGCCTCGCCTGGAATGTTGCCCCCGAAGACCGACCGGAGACCACCACCCAGCTTCGTCGGCTCTTACTTCAGGAAGATTTTGACCGCGCCAGGCAAGGCATTGCCCAGCTCGCCGAAGACCCCAAAACAGCTCCCCTGCAAACCGCCTTCGCCCGGCTGGAAACCGAGACCAAACGCGCCAACCTCCTCCTCCCCGCCCTGCACTGGCACGGCTTCGATAACCAGTACCACCACTGGATCAGCAAATTACTGCGCGGTGAACTGGGCGTATCCCTCAACGACCGCCGCCCCGTTGGGGCGAAGATCGGCCGGGCGCTGCGGTGGACGGCGCTGCTGAACGGCCTGGCCATCCTCCTGGTCTACCTCATCTCCATCCCGACCGGGCTTTACATGGCCGGGTACCGGGGCGGACGCTTTGATCGGATTACTACCGTCGGGCTCTTCCTCCTCTTCGGCATCCCGTCTTTTTGGGTGGCTACGCTGCTGACCAACTTTTTCACTACCCCTGCTTTTGGGATGGACTTTTTCCCGAGCATGGGCTTCGGGGAAATTCCCGAAGGAGCTTCAGTTTGGGCGATCATCCGCATCCGGGCGGCGCACCTTTTTCTGCCGGTGTTGTGCCTTGCCTACCCGAGCTGGGCGTACGTGAGCCGTCATTTGCGCCGGTCTGCCGTTCATGAAATGGACCAGGCTTACGTTAAAACGGCGCGGTTGAAGGGGCTCTCCCGTTCGGCCATTCTCTGGCGGCACGTGCTGCGCAATGCTTCCTTCCCGATCATCACGCTGCTGGCGAGCATCTTCCCCGCCATGCTGGCGGGCAGCGTCCTCATTGAGCGGATCTTCAACCTGCCGGGGATGGGGCAACTGCTCTACGACGCGGCCCTCACGCGCGACTGGCCCGTCGTCATCATCGTCGTACTGCTCAGTGGTTTGCTTACCGCTGTCGGACTGGTGCTGGCGGATCTTGCCTACGCCTTCGCTGATCCGCGCGTCCGGCTCAACGCTACTAAACCTTCCGCCTCATGAAGCAAAACGGATGGTTGCGGCGGGCGGCGATTGCCTGGCTGGTCGGTCTGGTGCTGGTGGCAGTCTTCGCCGATTTTTTGGCGAACGACCGGCCACTCATCGCCAGCGTCAAGGAGGAAACCCGCTTCCCCGTACTGCACGAATACGGCAAAGCGCTGGGCCTCGCTGGCCCGTACCAGCCCGTTGTGCGCAACTGGAAGCGGGTGGAAACCGACTGGGCGTTGTGGCCCGTCGTTCCCTACTCCGCTGGCGCGTCGGACCTGAAGAACAGCAACTTCAAATCTCCTTTCGAGGTGCAGAATACCGGCCCCCGCGCGCGCCACTACCTCGGTACCGATAAGCTGGGGCGGGATGTTCTGGCGGGGCTGATTGCGGGCTCCAGGGTGGCGATTTTCGTCGGCATCGGTTCCTTGCTACTCTCGTTGCTGATTGGGGTTCCGCTGGGCGGTGTGGCGGGTTTTTTCGGTAACGATGGCCTGCACGGTACGCGGGCGCGCTGGTGGGGCTGGTCCGTTGGGGGAGTACTCGGCTTGCTCTACGCAGCGGTTAGCTTGCTGCCGTTTTTCCGGGTGGGAAGCCTGGGGCTTACGCTCCTTGTGCTGCTCGGCGGGTTCATGGCCGGTGGTTTCCTGCTTGCTTGGCTGCTGCGGCTGGTTCCGTACTTCCGCCAGCCCGCCAGCTTCCCGGCAGACCTGGTGGTGCTGCAGGCCGTGGAGCTCTTCGTCAACATCCCCGCACTGGTGCTGCTGATTGCTTTGCTGGCGGTCATCAATCAGCCTTCTTTATGGGTGGTGGTGCTGGTGATCGGGGTGCTGCGCTGGCCGTACGTTGCACGGCATTTGCGCGGGGAACTACTGCGCATCCGTAGCCTGCCCTACATCGAGGCGGCGCGGGTGAGCGGGCTTGGGCGGTGGCGCATTCTGTTTCGGCACGCGCTGCCGAATGCCATTGGCCCATTGCTGGTGGTGAGTGCCTTCGGGCTGGGCGGGGCTATTTTGCTGGAGGCTTTCCTTTCCTTCCTCGGCATCGGTATTCCGGCGGATGAAGTTACCTGGGGAAGCTTACTGCGCGCTTCGCGTAGCCGACCGGATGCCTGGTGGCTGGCGGTTTTCCCCGGTCTTTTGCTGACGTTTACGGTCCTGGCGGCTAATGTTTTGGGGGAGCGGGAGGAGTAAAGGGGGAAGGGAGGAAGGGAGTAAAGGGGGAAGGAAATAAAGGGGGGCGGGGACGCGGGTGCTGGGTGAGGTTTTAGGATTGGTTTTCCAACCAATCTCAGCACCTGCGGCCGCGCCCTAAAAACCTATTGCTTTATCATCCGCTGCGTCGCCACGGTAGCCCCGGTCTGCAAACGCACGAAGTAAATCCCGGCGGCGTACCGGCTGACGTCTAACGAAAACTGGTGCTCCCCCGCCACGAGGGTGCGGCTGAAGACCGTATCGACCAACCGGCCGGAAGCATCACTGATGCTCAAATTGGCGTGGCCACCATCAAAAGTGAAGCTCAGGTTCGCCTGATCCTCCATCGGGTTGGGCCACAGCTTGACCTCCAGACTTGCCACCAGTTCGTCACCGACGCTCGTCGCGTCGCAGCCACTCAGGATCGGTAGGTGGACGTAATCGTGGGAGAGCACCGTCCGGACATCTGCGGGCTCCAGCCCAAACCAATCCTCAAAAACAGTACCGTACACATCCCGGAAATCGTACTGCATCGCAACGCCTTCGTTGACCGCTACTTCCTCTCCGATTTCGGCATTTTGGCCCAGTACGCCGCCCTGTACGCAGTTGCCCATCAGGAACAGCGGCGCGGCGGTACCGTGGTCGGAGCCCAAACTGTCGTTAGACTTGATGCGGCGGCCGAACTCCGAGAAGGTCATCGAGAGCACCCGCTCGTCCAGGCTCTGAGCAGTAAGGTCCCGGTGGAAAGCATCAAGGCCTCCACTCAGGGTTTCCATCAATCCACTATAAATACCGCTGCCAGCATCTCCCTCCACTACCTGATTGGCGTGGGTATCGAAGCCGCCGAGGCTGACCACGTAAACTTTCGTTTGTAAGCCGCCGCTGATGAGGTACGCGACGTTTTTCAGGGCCTGGGCAAAACGGTTGTCGGGGTATTCCACGAGGCTCTGCCCTTGTTCGGCCACCTCGTTGACCACCGCTCCGTAGGCGTTTGCCTGCACGATGCTCGTGCGCAGGAAATCGAGCTCTTCGCCGTAGAAATTGTCCGGTAGCGGAGCATCGTCTCCTCCGGCGAGGGTCAGCAGGTTGAAGGGGTCGGTAACCGCCATGCTGAAGTTCGTCCCGATGCCCTGGCAAGTTTGGCTCACCTGATTCCCGATCGCGATGGCGAAGGGATGCGGATTGGCCTCGTCCGGGTAGCCTTCGGGGAATTCCGGGAATTCTCGCTGAAAGTTCCGGCCCAGCCAGCCGCTGGTCACCACCTCATCGGCTTCGGAGGCGGAGGTCCAGATGTCCGTAGACCGGAAATGCGACCGGTTCTGGTCCGGGTAAGCGACTCCCTGAATGGCCGTCATTTTTCCGTCTTGGTACAGCCGGTGCATACCTGCGGCATTTGGATGAAAGGCGAGGTTGTTATCGATGTTCAACAACTGGTTCTGCGGCAGCATCAAGTTGCGTCTCACCCCCATGAGGCGATCAAACTGGTCGATGGGTACCAGGGTACTCAGCCCGTCGTTACCACCGTTGAGCTGTACGAGTACGAGCACGCGGTCGGAGTCAGGATCAACCAGCGTTTGCAGGCTGTTGGTCAGGCTTGCGCTGAGGGGAGCACCCGCGAAGAGCGGGAGGCCTAAGGCAGCACCGGTACGGAGAAAATTACGACGATCCATGGTTTATTACGTTGCGCTAATTCAGGAGAATATTCCTGGTGAGCGGTTTTATACTAATTGAAATTCAGCCAGAGCAAAAACAGCCCGGAACAAGTCACGCAGCTTCGCCATTACACTTGCCGCTGTAGCTTCATCATTTGGGTTTTCCAAGTGTTCTCCGTACTCTATCGTCCACTCAAAGTCGGGCAAACCGGGGATGAGGGTGTCTTTAAGGTTGGCCAGTTGCCCCTCCGAAAGTGGTAAAGGAAGCAACAGCTCGGTGATGCCTTTTACCAGCGCGTTGGGGTCCGTTGCGTTTTCAATTTGGGTGATCCAGGTCAGGTAATCGTACGTTCCCCGCTCGTCATCGCCCAGGTTGATGGCATTGGCCCGGGTCATCACCAGCGCAAAGCGGCTCCGTTCCTGCAGGGTGCTGCTGTTGATCCAGATGCGGTAGTAGCCCGGCTGCTGGTAGTAAGCCTCCCAGCCCGCTACGGAGGGCGGGCTGAAGTAGTCCATATCCATCGCTGCGGCCCGGAAGTAATAGTAGTTGAAAAGGCGGCGCTTTTGTTCTGCCGTAAAACTATCGAACTGGTGCTCGTGCCCAAAGGTCCGCAACTTCCCCGCCACGAGTTGCAGTGGGTTTTTGATCATCGGCCCGAGGTTATCGGTAGCGTAGAAGTGCTCGCTCAGGAACAGGGCGCGGAGTACGGGGCGAATTTCAAAGTCGTTGTCTTCAAAAATTTGGGCCAGCCCCTCAATGATCTCCGCCTCTACCGCATCGGAAATTTTGTAGTAAACGAAATGGCGGTAGAGTTTCCGACAGATGTAGCGGGCTACGGCGGGCTGCTGGAAAATACGATCAATGACGGTTTTATATTCCTCTATACCACCGTCGGAGATCACGTCTCCGTTGAAGTGGTAGCTCAGTACTTTGTCGGTCGTATCGTGGCGGTCAGCCTGGAAGTAAGCTGCTGGGGGGTCGTTGGCATCCTGGCTGCCGAAGCGCCTCGTTCGCCAGCCGGTCAGGGCGCGGGCGATGGCGCGCACGTCTTGCTCGGTGTAGTTCGTGTAATCTTCGGGGCCGATTTGGGGGCCTTTCCCCAGGGTGAAGAGCTCCAGCAGTTCGCGGGCGTAGTTCTCGTTGGGCGAAGCAGCGAAGTTTTGGTTTCCGTTCAGGAATACGAGCATCGCCTTATCGATCGTGATTCGTTTCATCAGCTCCCTGAAGTTGCCGAAGGCAAATTCTTTGAGGAGGAGGAAGTAATCGTAGCGCACCTGCGCCTGCCCGCCGCCGGAGACGGCAAAGTGGTTCAACCAGAACTCGCTCATCCGCTCCCGGACGGACAAGCGTTCTTTCCGGATATTGTCGTATATCCAGGCGCGCAGCGATTGGTTTCGGTAGGTATTCAGGTTTACACCCGGAACCAATGGTTGGCCGTCCCACTCCTCCCCGATGGCCACGTTGGGGTCTTCCGTAGAGTTATAGTTTACGGGCCGAGAAGGCAGCGGGCGCTCTTCCAGCAGCAGGTCTACGGCAGCCTCGATGTCCATGTCCGTAAGCTGTTCGACTTCATCCGGTCGCAGGCCGAAACCGGTGCGGCGCAGCAGGTGGGCGGCCTGGGTTTTCGTCCATTCCCCACTGTAGGGCGTTAGGCTTGCAATGGCCGGAGCGGTTGGGGCAGTTACCATGGTTGATCGTTGTTGGTGTGTGATGTTGGATTCCTGAATCCTCGGTAAGATCGGGAAAAAAACGGTTTGGTCAAAGCTTAGGTGTGCGGATTAACTTTTTGTGGGTGTTTTGGGCGGGGCCGCAGGTGCAGGGTTAAGGTATCAGCCCCGGTCGAGACCTGCCGGGTCGAGTTGGTTGGGGTTGGAAGGGTTGGTTGCTCCTGAGTTAGGGTTTGTGTGATATCTACCCTAAGATTTTTTTGAACATCGCGAAGACCTTTTGAGTCTGAGCTATGGAAATTTTAAAAACTTGCGCCAACCCAACGATCACCGGGTGATTGTCGCCTCCTTCAGATACCTCATTGACGATAAGCTGAAGCTCTTTTTTCAGCTGTGGTGAATCATCAACAATCGGTTTTAATCGACTAGCAATTATTCCGGCACTAAGGGCTTGGTGTAAAAATTCTTCTCCCATCACCGCCTCTACCTCGGCTAAAGCGGGATGATCATAAATAACTTCCAGGTTAGCGTCATGGTAGCCATCAATCAATAGGCCAATGTCGGTGACGTGCTTACCCGCCCAACGGCCTCCTTTCCGGTCGTTCCAGGCGAATAGCTTAATCAGGATAATACCTTCAACCGGTGGAATTTTGATGACTACGTCATCATCGATAACCACATCGTGCGCATGGTTAATAATCTCCTGAAAGCCAAGCATATTCATGGCCTTTCCCGGACTATCAGGAAAAGTGACCCGACGGTTGTCTTCGATTAGGCCGTATGGAACAATGTCTGTTTGTATACCCGCCGGTGTTATATAAGCATGAGCGGCGTAAGGCATTCTTTCACAGCCGTGATCATCACAAAGTTCTTTTACGATAGCTGTATATTGATTCCAGTTTTCGAGGTAAATGGCCACGTCAATATCATGCGTTTCTACACCACCACGATCTCCGTAAACTTGCTCTAGAATCAAGTCGCGAACGAATGCCCCAACTACAAAGTACGAGGTACTGTGCCGTTTACAAACATCTGTTAGTAGCCTGAAGTAAGCTTTCAGTGCCTCACCATCGAAACCCGTTTTGGAGGAATTTACTGCGTATTTCATTGTTCAATAATTTTTCAGCGGCATCAAGCACGCGTGTATCGTTTGAGTTAATAAGGTCTGCGTAGAGAATCAAATCACCCACCAAGTGGTGGTACCCCATAGGAATTACGTTGACCGGTTCAATGGCGTGTAGTACCTCAATTGTTTCTCCAACAGGCTTTTTACCGATTGGTACCAACTGAAGTTTTTCCCTTAGTTCGGACAACCGAAGATCGGAGTAAATGATGGCATCGAACCCACGTAGGTAGTTGGCCCTCTGGTCTGCGGCGTGCGTTCCGGAATAATGAATCTCGTTCTTCTCATCATTTCCACAAATATCCTTTACGATATTGTCTCCCCGGTAGTTATAGAAGCCTCTGTGTAGCGTGGGCCGCAATAACTCTAGATAGGAGTAGGCCCATTTCTCTACTAATTTGCGGCCATTGACCAGCACACGTTCTTCACCTTGGCCCTCCAAAAAACCGCCCCTTCGTAGGTCTGTCATCGCTTCTCCAACGGTGCCTTTTGCAATCCCTACCGATTCTCCTATATTTTTAAAGGGGTGCCGGAGCAGGCCTGGAGCCCGTTCGAAGGCATACAGCAGCTTCAGCCCTGATTTTTGAAAGGCCCTGCTGGCCGTACGGGATGGCTGTAAATTAGGAATCCCATCAACGGCAACACGTAAGGAAGGAAGGTTGATAAAACAGTTGCCCGCCTGATCGAGGAAGTTTATTTTTTGGTCCCGGCAGTATTCCCGCTGGGCTTCATCTGAGTAGCCTAGCAGTAAAACCACTTTACCAAATGCTCCAAGCTCACGCTTGTGAAGCTGCTTCAGTTGCCCCAGCGTAAGTTCTTCCCTGACCATAAAAGGAACTTTGTCTCCGTCCAGATTGAAGGTGCCGTCTATTTCGGTAGCTCCCGAAAGACGTTTATCTTCTTTAAAGAGTACGGCCAATTGGTCTCCGAACAACTGTTGGAGGCGGTAAATACTGTGGTCAATTATATCGGTGGTGGGGGTCGCTGTTTGGCTCATAATGCTTTCGTCCATTAGTAATGGACAGTATTGAAACCGTTCTAAGACTTGAATAGTTGCATACCAACTAAACTTCCCGTGAGTCCTGCTGGTAAATGCAAACCTACTTGTATTCAATTGAGGCACCTCCTACCTCCCTAGTTTGCCCTATTCAACAGCGGATAGACACCAGGTTTTTCCAAAAAGCGGTTCCTCATACTTCACAGTAGATCGAATCATGTGATTGTAACTATAGCCTTCTTGATCGAGATAACCCAATTCACCATAGCCTCTACCTATTCTCCCAGTCCACCTGTTCGAGGTTTTTTTTCGTCTTGACAAGTCCGAGAACAGGTCCTTGGTTTGAGACCATAGCCCAAGCGGAACAAGAACAATCAGCAAGAAAATGAATTTTCGCATACGCAGAATACATTAACCCGAAAGCCAACGGCTAAAGCCGTGGCTACTTAGAAACCTCAACCCACTTCCCCTTAACCCCAGCCTTAACATCATCCGCATACATCGCCTCACTGACCTGAGAGGGCAGGTAATACCGGCCGGGGTAAGTAGCCGTCATCCGCAGGGAGAAGGTCTTGCTTTCGCCCCGGTTGAGGTTGAAGAAGGTGTAGACGCGGTCGTCCCGGAAGTCACGGTAGTTGAAGTTGGACTGGTTGTTGCTGGCATCGGCGCTGAGGCGTTCGTTGCTGACTTCCCAGCCGGAGGGCAGGAGGCTCCGCAGGGCCAATTGCTGGTAGTTCATCCCCAAAGAGCCGGGGTTTTTGACGGTATAGCTGGCGATGAAGTCGGTACCGGAGCGGAGGGAGCTTATGTCGATGGCGTTGCCGTCCTGATCGGTGTAGGCGACGCTGAGGACGAGGTTTTCGTTCGTCGTTTGTTCTTCACCGGGGCGGGGTTTGCCGCTGGTGATGACGGAGGCGTAGAGCGTGGCCGTGCCGGTATTCTTGACGATGAAGGAAGAGCCGTCGCCCCCCGCAGGCAGTTCGATCTGGTAGACACCGCTGTTGGCCCCTACGGCAGACTTTGCGCCGGTTGGCGAGGTAAAGTCGGCCTTCAGTTCGCGGTCGTCGGCTTCGCTCATCTTGCCGATGGCGACGAAGGCGAAGGCGGCTTCCTGGGTGCTGAGCCAGCGGCGCTTACCGATGCGTTCGGCGAGGCGGAAGGCCTGCTTTCCGGCGGCAGACTGGTCTCCGGCGGCGAGCTGGGATTCAAGGATCATGGCCATGTCGCGGATGTCGCTCCCGAAGGTGTAGCCGAGCTCGCGGTAGGCTTTCACGACGGTGCTCTGGTTGCCCATCAGTTCGTCGGCGGCAGACTTCTGCCCCACGATGGCGTAGGCGGCGGCGAGGTTGTAGATGGCGGGAACGGAAAGCTCGGCCGCCTTGCTGCGCAGCCGGTTCATGGCCCCGATTTCGGCTTTTCCGGCCAGGGCCAGGCCGTAGAGGCGGTAAGCCTGATCTAACGAACGCTGCCGCTTGCTGGAGTAGAAAGGATCGTTGGATTCCCGCCAGTTGGCCGCGACCTTAGACTGAAATTTTATGAGCTTTTTCTTGAGGTCCAACGAGACACTGAAGCCCGCCCGCTCCGCCTCGGTGATGAAGTGGAGCACATAGTTGGAGGCCCAGGGGTGGGGGTCGCGGTTGCCGGGCCAGTAAGCCATTCCGCCGCCACTGGTCTGGAAGTTGCGCATCTTTTGCAGTCCGGCAACTACGTTGTTTTTGCGGCTTTGCTCCTGCTGGGCGGTGAGTTCCACCACCTTGTCGAGGTACAACTGCGCGAAGGCCGGAGAGGTCGTTTGTTCCACGCATCCGTACGGGTAGCGGAGCAGGTAGTTCAGGTGTCGGCCCAGCTGCATCGCGGGCAATGCCGTTAACTCCAACATGGCATCCCGCGTGCCCGCCACCCCGAAATTCTTGTACGCAATCCGCTGCTCTTCTCCGGGGGCGATGGCGATGGTCGTTGAGCGCGTCACGGGTTCGTTCGGGTGCCGAACGTCGATTTCGATCTCCTGGCTGGTCGAGTTTCCGTTGCCGGAGCCACTGACCGCAAAGCGCGCAATGCCCGCCTTATCGCCCACTTGCAGCGGGAAATACGTGGTTTGGTTGCCCACCTTGGCGAAGCTCATACTTTGCTTGGGCGCGGCGACGGAAACGAGGCCTTCGCTCTCCTGCACGTCCAGGCTGACGCTCTTCACTTTATCGTTCATCGCGAAGACGTTGACGGGCATTTCTACCCGCTCGCCGGGGCCGAGCACGCGCGGTAAAGTAGGTAACAACATAAGCGGCTGCACTACGGGAATGCGCTCGGCATCGCTTCCGTAGGCCTTCTTGCTGCTCCCCACCACCATCACGCGGACGGCACCAACGTAGTTCGGCAAATCAATGGCGTGGCGGCCGGTTTTGCCCCCCGCCAGTTTGAACGGGCCGAGGTGGCGCACTACGGGCTCGAAGCGGTTGGCCGTCTGGTCTTCGGCTTCGCCTTCCGCGCCGTCGCCACCAATGGCGAGCACCTTACCGAAGTCGCCGTTCAGGCTTCCGATCACAAATTTATAGAGATCGAAAGTTCGTACACTCAGGGCTTCTTTGGCGAAGAAACGCTGGTGCAAATTTGGGGTTTCGAAGCGGGTCAAGCCCAGCAAGCCTTCGTCTACGACCGCGAGGGTGTAGGTCATCGGCTTGCCGTTTTGCTCGGTCACGCTGACTTCAACGCGCTCCTTCGGGCCCCATTCCGCAGCCGCCGTGATCTCCGGCTGGAGCACCGTTTCGGGATCGGTGACGGTAACCGGCACCAGGCCGTAGAGGCGGACCGGGCGGTCGTTCGTCGTCTGTTCGTAGGGTTGCAACAGCGTGATGTTGGCGTAGACGGTCGGCACCATCCGCTCGTCGGTTTCAAAGCTGATGGTCGTCTCTCCGTCCTCAGCGTCCGCCCAGAATTGCTCGATGGAGCCAGCGGAGGTTTCGAGGCTGACGAGCATCCGACCGCCCGCACTCGTGGGTAATTTGATGTTCACCTCGTCGCCAACGGAGACCTCTTCTCGTTCCGCCACCGGGCGAAGCAGCGAGGCGGATTCCCGGTCGGTATCGTCCGTATTGTAGCCAGCGTAGAAGTACTGGCCGGAGCAGTGCCCGCCGTCGTCGCAAACGCGCAGCAGGTAGCGGCCCCAGTCGTCGATCTTCACCTTGATGCTGGCCGATCCGTTGCCGCCGGTTGTCGCCGTAAAGGTTTCGAGTGCTTCCGTGTGGCGGCTACCGGAGAAGCGGGCCACGTTGTCGTAATTGTCCTGCCACCAGTACCGCCAGTTGACGCGGTACAGGCCGACGGAAAGCTTGCGCCCGCTAACGCCTTCCCCCTGCGTATCCACCGCTGCGAGCTCTACGGAGGAGGGCGCGCGCATGCTCACCCGGCGGGAGCCCCAGTCGTCTTTGGGGATGTTGATGCCTGCGTAGACCCGATAGGGATCGAAAGGAATACGCTGGTTATCGATGCTGAAGTTGCCTCCCTCTTCGAAGACCTTGGTGCTTACGCCAGCGGTTGCCGGGCCGGGGAGTTTATCGTTCCCGACGTCAAGGGTGAAGCTGGCCCGGCCTTCCGCGTCGAGGGTACCGTCAAAGACTTCCTCGGCGGAGTTTTGGTTGATTTTCCGCGCCGGATCACTGAAGACGTAGTCGGACCATTTCGGGAAGTCCGCCCTCCGCTCGGAGATGAGAGAGGAGACCTTAGCCTTCAGGTTAGCCCCCGGTGCGCCGTAGAGCCACTTGCTGATGAGCGTAACGCGGTCGGCATCCGGGCGGAGACCGCCGGCGGGCAATTCGAGGTCGATGGAAAGGCGGTTAGGCTTCACCGTTTCGATCATGAGCGGGCAGGAGTAAGTATCTCCGCCAGCTTTCACCGAAGCGTTCCAGTTACCGGTCACGTCTTTCTTCTTGGTCTGGAAGGTGAGTGGGTAAAGCCCGGAACCGAAGGCGGGCAGTACGCTGCGGCGCTCTACTACCCTACCCTGGGCGTCGGTGAGGGTAAATTCGATGGGGTAGTTTTCGGGCAGGCGTTGCTGCTTGTCTTCAAGCACGAAGTTGAGGAAGACAGAATCGCCCGGCCGCCAGACGCCGCGCTCGGTGTAAAACGCGCCCTTGATGCCGCCCGCACCGTCTACCCCACCTATGCTGAAACGGGACAAAGGCAGGGCGGTTTCGCCGTTGACTTCAAGGTAAGCCGCATCGCCGTTAGCGGTTGTACCGACGATGATGGCCGGTGCCTCCGTCGTCGTCATGCTCACCCGGCCGTCGTCGTCCGTGGTACCGGAGTAGAGTTCCTGCAGTTGCTGGCTGTAAGCTTTGATCGTTACGCCGGAGCGGCCGGTCGCGTTGAGCAGATCGGTAGCAAAAACGATGGTAGAGCGGTCCGGATTGCGCTTCGCAATTAGGCCGAGGTTAGAGGAAAGCAGGTTTTGGGAAATGAAACGGTCCCGGTTGTAGTAGGCGGGGGTGCAGGGTTTATCCTGATCGCGCCAGTTGAAGTCGTTGTAGTGTCCGTGGATGCCGTAGTAGTCGCCCAGGCCGGTTTGCTGCTCCCGGAAGCCGAGCACGAAGTCTTCCGCTTCGCCAGTAGCAGCGAGGGGGCTGAGGCCGAAGTCTTCCGGCCCGACATCACAGCCAGCCACGGCATCTTCCATACCGAAGCCGAGGCGGATCTGGTAGACCGCTGCGGCGTCGGCTCCGATGTATTTGCTCAGGTCCAGGGCGTAGCGGCTCCAGCGGGAGGGGTTGACCGTACCGCTCAGGCTGCTGAGTTCCACGCGTTCCTGGGTGATGATTTTGCCGACGTAGCGCATGCTCCAGTCGTCTCCTCGGGAGGCCAGGGAATTGTCTTGCAGGTAGCGGCTCACGTTGTCTGCGTAGATCTTCACGATCTCCAGGCGAACGGCCTCCAGGCCTACCGCTTCGAAAGGGTATAGACGTTTGCCTTCGTGGGGCAGGATGTTTCCCTTGCCCACCACGCGCAGAGCGGGTTCGGTACGGCCGAGGTTAACGGTCCAGTTGGTTTCCCGGCCGAGGCGCGCACCGGCTTTATTCTTAATGCCATCGGTAAGGCGAATCGTCACCTGCCCGAGGTTATCGCTCTTAGGGTAGATGTACAGCAGGTTGCCATTGATGCGCGTCGTGTAAGGGGTATTGCCCGGGAAACCGATCATTCCCTTCATGTCCTGACCAGCTTCCAGGGCATCGCTGAAGCGGACGAGTAATGCCCCGTCTTCTTCTTCAGAAACGACCATGCTCTCCACCCGAAAATCATCCGCAGCCGGGATGACTACGGAGAGTTCGCCCTTAGACTGCACGAAGCCAGATTTACCACCATCGTAGGCAATAGTTACCGGAGCGGGAGACTTTCCCCGATTCGGAGCAGTGATGGTATAGCTGAAATGGCGGCTGTCCGCTCCGGCGGCAACATCCACGTCGATGGCCTTACCTCCCTGCTTGGCGGAGAGCATCTCAGTGATTTCTGCTACGGTAGCGGCATCATTGGTGATTACCCGGCCGGTTACCTGAACTTCGCCCTCACCGGGGATGAAGAGTCCGTCGGACACAACTTCCGCCCGGCGTTCCGGCGTGGAAAAGGAGAAAGAAAAGTCTTCACCGCCCGGCGTTTTCACCCTGGCGGTATAGTTTGTGCCCGAGGCCCAGCCGGAAGTTGGGGTAAAAGAGAGCCCCGTCCCCTGAAGCTTAGCTTCGCCCTCCACGGTAGGGGAAATACGGATGAGCGAAGCCACCTCGCCCTCCGGAGCGCTGGCAAATTGTACGTAAACAGCTTCGTTCCGACCAATCACCCCGGTGGTGTACGCCTGGATACCCGCCGGAATCTCTTCTGCGGCTTGCGTACCTACCGCATCATTGGTGGGCTGCTCGCACTGAAAAAAAAACAGGGAAAGAAGTATGAAAAGAGGGAAGAGGCGGATCAATGTGTGGGTCTTCATGTTACAATGGGTATCAGAGCTTGTTTTTGGGAGTTAAAATCTACCTGTATTGGTTCTTTCACCCCCCGAATAAGTTCGTAGCGTCAGCAAAATAAGCTTTCTGGCATACACTTCATGTTCTAACGCCGTTAAAGCTTAAATTATGACCCAGAAGCTTCCAATTTTCCCCCTACAACTAGTTGTTTTCCCCGGTGAGCACCTGAACCTGCACATCTTCGAGCAACGGTACCGCGACCTGGTCGCGGATGCCGAAGCCAACGGCACCACCTTCTGCGTCCCGACGGTCTACGAAGGCGGCGTACTCCCCATCGCTACCGAAGTGAAGCTGATCGAGGTTGTTAACCGCTACCCTACCGGAGAAAGTGACATCCGCACCCTCGGCGGCAGGGTCTTCTTTATGGAAGATTTTAAAAAGACATTGCCAGGCAAACTGTACGCCGGCGGAGAATGCCGGGAAATCTACCCGGACCATGACGAAGACCTCGAGCTCAACCGACGCATCGTAAAGCTCACCCGCGAAATCTACCGTGACCTCAATATCGACAAGGTCATCCGCGACGCAGAAGATGGCTTCCGCACCTACGACATCGGCCACTACGTAGGTCTCAAACTCGAACAAGAGTATGAGCTGCTCACCCTACTCGACGCCAAGAAGCGCCAAACCTATTTGCTCGATCACCTCCACGACATTCATCCCGAGCTAAAACAAGGCCAAAGCATTCAGAACCGCGCTAAGCTGAACGGGCACTTTAAGGAGTTGGAGCCGCCGGCTTGGTAGTGTTTAAGCATTTAGGATTTAGCGTTTAGCATTCAGGCTGCCGCTATTGCAGGCCTGAATGCTTAGGAACGCCAAATCACTAACTTGTGGCCCACAAACAATCTCTCCCTCTTGCGCCCGCTCCTACTCCTCCTCGCTCTCTTAACCACAGCCGCCGCCTATTTATGGTACCTCGGCGAGCCGGTCAACTGGCCCGCCTTCGTCAGTATGTCTATCTTTTATGCCGTAGTGTACTACGTTGGTGCCCGGGCGGCAAACAAGAAAAAGGCCGAAGAGAACGATGCCGACGGGCTCATGCTTGCCGGACGCAACCTACCCGTCTGGATCGCGATCTTCACGATGAGCGCCACCTGGGTCGGCGGTGGTTTCATCAACGGCACGGCGGAGTACACGGCTACACAAGGTTTAGTCTGGGTACAGGCACCGTGGGGCTACGCTTTGTCTCTGGTCATCGGCGGCTTGTTCTTTGCGCGGACGATGCGCCGGCGGCGCTACCGCACCATGCTCGACCCGCTGGAAGAGCGCTACGGCAAGCGAATGACGGCCGTGCTCTTCCTGCCCGCCCTCACCGGCGAATTGTTCTGGACGGCGGCCATCCTGACGGCCCTCGGAGCCACCTTCTCCACCGTCCTCGGCATCGACCTGGAGACCTCCATCCTGCTCTCGGCCACCATCGCCGTGGCCTACACCGCGCTCGGCGGCTTGTGGGCCGTTGCACTGACGGACGTGGTGCAGATGCTCATCCTACTGCTCGGCCTGGCCATCATCGTGCCGTTTGCGCTGGAGTACACCGGCGGGCTGGGTGCTACCTGGGCGGCGTACCAGGAGAAATTCGGGGCGGCGGCCAGCCCCTTCCCCAGCCGCGAAGCGCTGGGGGGCAGCTACTGGACCTGGTGGGACTACGCCCTGCTGCTCGTCTTCGGTGGCATCCCGTGGCAGGTGTATTTTCAGCGGGTGCTTGCTTCGCGGGATGAGAAAACGGCCGTTCGCCTCTCCATCATCGCCGGTTTCATTTGTATTCTGGCCGCCGTGGCACCGGTCATCATCGGTATGGTTTCCGCTACGGTGGACTGGTCTTTGGTAGAGGCTGGAACACCCCAAAACGCCTCCGCTACCCTACCGTGGGTGGTTCGCTACCTCACCAATCCGTGGGTCTCGGTCATCGGCCTCGGGGCGGTGGCGGCGGCCGTGATGTCTAGCGTAGACAGCAGTGTTTTGTCGGCATCAAGTATGGGCATCTGGAACGTTTACCGTCCGCTGGTCGATCCCGGTTTGCCGGACTCAAAGCTGGCTAAGCTCATCCAACGCTGCATCTGGATAGTGGGCGTGGCGGCTACGCTGATCGCCTTCAAGGTCAGCAGTGTCTACGCGCTCTGGTTTTTATGCTCCGACTTCGTTTATTGCCTCCTTTTCCCAGCCCTCGTCTGTGCTTTATTCGATCCCCGGGCCAACAGCTACGGGGCGCTGGCGGGCTTCCTCATTGCGGCTTTCTTACGCTTTGGCGGCGGAGATACTACGCTCGGCATCCCTTCCTACCTGCCTTATCCGGATGATTTTCCGTTTAGGACTTTGGCGATGGTTTCGGGCTTGGTAGCTATCGTTTTGGTTTCGCGGGGTTTTCGGGCGGGGACGCGGGATGCTGGGTGAGGTCTCGGGGTTAGGCTCCCTGGCTGAGCACAAAGTATGAATCGCTGATTTTGGCGGATTTCGCGGAGGGACGCGGATTTCTATACGCCAAACTCGACAGGCGAACTTTTTCGCGCACCCAAACAGTGACTTACAGCAACCGTCAATTAATTCAAGCTTTACAAAAAGCATCGCCAACGGCATGAGCGAAAAAGCATTCGACTGGCGAGTTTTCGGACAACTCGCCAGTCGAATCCTTTTTTGTCCTTACGGCTGACGACTCAATGAGCTCAGGTGGCTGAATCATCAAGTAGAGAGAGAAGCAAACTCAAGAGCAAAACAAAAAAGTTCGCCTGTCGAGTTGGGAGCAGGAATCTACTACCTCCCATCCGGCAAGTACCGAGCCTTCAGCTCTCCAATAGTCTCTTTCGAAACAACAATAGCCGAGCTTTCACTATGCTTTGTCTCTCTGGTGTATAGTTTATCCTCATCAACAAAGAAGCTGTAATCGGTAAACCCCGTCCAAAAGGCTAAAGATTTGCCACTCTCTGTGTACCAAGATGTTAGTCTTGCTTTACGTTTAAGGGCGGCAATATTATAATTTTCAATGTGCGGAACTACTTTAAGTATGAATTCGTCTTTGAATACAGTTGTTGCGGGGCAATCTAAAGACAAGAGGTTAGACGTCCCACCCCGCCGGGATACTTTGGTAAAAGTCATTACCCCTTCCACATCACCTTGGCCATACTTAGGTATAAAAGTAGTCTCTACTTCCCTCCATAAATCCAACTTCTTTACGGTGTATTCTCTTGGGTTTGGAGGAAATGTATCCCAGATTTTCAGGTCCACATCATACTTTATTATCCCCCCGTCCCAAATGTACACATCCTGAGATATGCTAACATTTCCGGCATCGTCTACAGTTTCAGTATTTGATACACACAAAAATTCTTTGTGGTCATCAAAATAGATGTGGTCAGTCCGGCAGGTGACTCCTTCAACTGATGAGCCAAAGAAGGTGATTGCTAGGTAGAGGGTGATGGTTTCCATAGAATTGTTTCATTCTTAATGACATATTACGGTCGAGTGAAAACACAATTATCCATCCACGTTATTCCAGGTCTAACCTCGTAGTTCCCATATGGTGATTGTGCTTCCTCTAGGTCCAGCTGATTAACATCCATAAGAAAGTCTCGCCTTGTCATCTCGGTAATAAATCAGCAGTTCTCGGTTTCGGTCGTTTCAGCGATCATTTCTTAACATTCTCAAAGAGTTCAGCTTCCATGATTGTTACTAGATTACGACCTGACACCAAGCAAACACTGGGGTGTTGAACCTCGTGTTTCTGAGTTTTCACCTGTGGAGATTCATTCCGAAGCCACATAAACACAGGTCAAACGACCGAAACCGAGAACTGCTGCTTCAAAATCAATAATATTTTCATCACTCCCCCAGCCCCACCAACCACCCCCCAGTCCAAGCCGCCTGAAAGTTAAACCCACCAGTAATCGCATCAACGTCCAGCACCTCCCCGGCCAGGTGGAGCGTGGGGTGGATTTTTGAGCGGAACGATTTGAAGTCCACTTCCCGCAGATCGACGCCGCCAGCGGTGGTGAACTCGTCTTTATTGGTGGATTTACCGGTGATGTGGAAGCGGGCGTTGGTGAGCTGGTCTACGAGTGCTGTCCGCTGGCGTTTGCTGAGTTGGCTCCACTGCTGATCCGCCGGGATGCCGGCGGCGCTGACGAGTGATTTCCAGAGGCGGGCCGAGAGGTCGAAATAGGCACGGGCGGCGATCTGGCGCTTGGCTTCGGTGGCCTTCAGTTCGTTGAGTTGTTCTTCCACGTCTACGGCCCGCATGGCGAGCCAGTTTACGGTGAGTTCGAAGTTGTACTTGCGGGGCGCGAGGCGGCGGGCGCCCCAGGCGGAGAGGCGCAGCACGGCGGGCCCGGAGAGGCCACGGTGGGTGATGAGCAGCGGCCCCTCAGCCTTGAGTTTGTCGCCCTTGATGTTGAGGCTCGCCCAGGGCAGGCTGATGCCGGAGAGGCCGCGCAGGCGGGTATCCTTGGTATCGAAAGCGAAGAGACTCGGGACGGGCGGCACGAGTTTGTGCCCCAGCGTACCCAGCATCTTCCACACGGCTGGGTTACTACCGGAGGTGACGATCAGGCGATCGGCGCGAAAGGTTCGGTCTCCGGCTTTTACTTCCCAATGGCCGAAATTATCCTCGTCCTTTCCCCTTTTATTCCCCTCATCCTTTACTCCCTTCTCCCCTTCCCCCTTTACTCCCTTCTCCCCTTCCACCCTTACTATCTCCGAGACCCTGGTCTTCGTCAGCACTTTCACCCCGGAGCCCTTGGCGGTGTTCCAGAGGCAGTCGATGATGGTCTGAGAAGTGTCCGTTACGGGGAATACGCGGCCGTCGTCTTCGATTTTGAGCTCAACGCCCCGGTCCGCGAACCAGCCCATCGTGTCTCCGCAGGCGAAGCTGTTGAAGGGTCCGAGCAATTCCTTACTTCCTCGCGGATAAAACTTTACTAGTTCGCGCGGGTCCCAGCAGGCGTGGGTAACGTTGCAGCGGCCTCCTCCGGAAATGCGGACCTTCTCCAGTACGGATTTCCCCCGCTCCAGGATGGTGATCTGCTCCTCCGGGTGGTTGGCCGCCCGGTGGATGGCGGAGAAAAAACCGGCCGCGCCGCCACCGATGATGAGGGTTGTTTTTGGCATGGGGCAAAGGTAGGAACTGCCCCGTTCTCAACTACCTCTTCCAGAAAAGATAGCTGTTATATCGACGGCTGACAGGGTAACCTGCACTGACGAAAATTGATCAGGTGGGTAACAATCAAAATACCAGAGCCCACGTACATAAGCCAACCTGCCATACCGAATTGCTCCATCAGCAAACCACCCGTAAAAACGGCACATCCACTCCATAGCCAAGCTTTGGTTGAGGTTCGTCGGCTGGCCCTAGTAGCAAAATAAACGGCGACCAGGCTTAGGATGAGGAAGACAATGTCCAGACTGCCCCAAATTCCGTGGCCGTGCGCATGCCCGGCCCCGTGGTGCTCCGCCTCACTGAGGGCCCCGTGTATCAAAGGTTGTGCGGCAAATAAAAGTGGAGCCGCCGCACAGTGAACTGCACAAAGGCCACTTGCAAGTACCCCCACAAAGTCCGGTTTGTCTACAAAAAGGTTCATGCTGCTAATTCAATTGTTCAAACGCTGCACAAAGTGGCTAAAATCAGTCGCTACAAGCATTGTACAAGTACAAAGATAAGCGAAAAAACAAATTAATGCAACAATGTCGCATTAAAGAGTTCTAATTCAAACCTAGCAGCCTGTCGGGGAGAACCGAACAGCAAGCATCCGAGAACCAAAAACGCTACCATAATTTCAGACATCAATCTCTAGTAGGGGTTAGGGAACACCAGGACAAGTAAGGGGTGATCGTTATTTACGGCTGGTTTC
>CAYWMW010000009.1:29504-33461 GCA_964458975.1 uncultured Lewinella sp.
GGGGTTAGGGAACACCAGGACAAGTAAGGGGTGATCGTTATTTACGGCTGGTTTCTAGAACGGCCGCGACTAAATACAACCGGTGTCGGAACAAATACCCCCGTTCCCTAAACGCCACGACACTTGCGCAATAAGACAGTTTAAGAAATACTACATTTGTGTATTCTCTCTTGTTAGTAAACCCAAAATTTTACTGGTGTAATTTAAAGATTCTTCAACATCATAGTCATACTTTTCAGGTTGCTATTGATGATTTGCGAGAATCCATTTTTACCTTTAATCCACGGGTGAGCTATTGTTTTCGGATTTTATCAACACACACAATGACGACCTCACTCACCGGCGATGAGAAGGATGACTTAATACGGAGTTTAACCCGTCAATTAAGCGTCGCTCAGGCCGAATCTAACCTTCACCTTGCGGAAGTACGCCGCTACAACTTCATCGTGTCGGAAATCACGGAGGCTGCCGAAGGCGGCATCTTCGTGCGCCAGAACATCGCCGGAGACTACATGTGGATTTCCGAGTCGCTCGCCGAAATTCTGGGCTACGGAGACGTCGGCATGCCGCACTCCTACCGGCAGTTCCTGGAACAGATTCATCCTGAAGACCTCGACCGTGCCCTTGAGTTTGCGGCTATGCGTCGGCCGGTAACGAATGCTGAGGATATCGACCTGGCGAAAACCGAACCCGGCACCCGCGGCCTCGCCCAAAAAGAACCGGAAACTGAAGCAGCCGAGGCCCAAAGCGTCCTCTCGCTGCCCAGCCAAAAAACCATGCCAGCCAACATTTTCACCACCGGCGCTGGCGCTCACCTCGAATTTCGCTACCTGAACCAGCAGGGCGACTACCGCTGGTTCCGCGCCAGCGCCAAGCGCTACCAGCCCGAAGCTGGCCCCGAGCAAATCATCGGCCTCATTCTTGATATCCACGACGTGAAACTGCTCGAAGCCCAGCGCCGCGCCGTGAACGACGAGCTGAAAGCCTTCATGTACAGCGTGGCGCACGACCTGCGCGCGCCCGTGCGTCACATCGCCAGCTTCGCCGAAGCGATCCGCGAAGAAGACACCTCCACCGAAGAGCACGACCTCTACCTCGGCTACGTCGAGCAGTCCGCCGATAAACTCGGCAAGATGATCGACGGCCTCCTGAAGCTGAGCAAAAACCAAAACTACGTCCCGAAGATCGTTCCGGTCGACGTCGAAGAGATGCTCACCGAGCTGATCGCCAAGACCCGCCAGACCGAGCACCAGGCCCCCGAGCTCGTCATCGAGACCGATAAGTTCCCCATCATCGAGACCGATGCGGACCTGATCGAACAAGTGCTTCAAAACCTACTCTCCAACGCCGTCAAGTACTCCAGCAACGAGGCCCGCGCGGTCATCAACATCCGTTATTACCTCCAGGAGTCTCAGCACGTGATCTCCTTCTCGGACAATGGCATCGGCTTCGATCCCGCTTACGCCGATAAGCTTTTCCAGCTCTTCAGCCGCCTTTATGTGGACAACGACATTCCGGGTACTGGCGTTGGGCTGGCTTCCGTTCACCGCATCATGCGCAACCTGAACGGGGTTGTCGAGGCAGATGCTAAACCTGGGGTTGGGGCTACGTTTACGCTGCGGTTGCCGGTTAAGGTGGGGGCTAGTTCGGCGTTTTAGAACGATTAGTAGAAGCCCAGCGGTCGCTACCGCTTCACCAAGCGCCGCACCACCGTTCGTCCGGAGCCTTCCAGCACGAATTTCAACTGATAAACCCCTGGCACCAGATCGGAGGTGTTTAACTCTGCACCGTCCAGCTGTTCGAGGCTGGTGGTTCGCACCAACTGCCCGGCAGCGGAATACACCTTGAGGCTTACACCGTCAGTAACACTCCCCCGGAAGCGAACTACATCGCTGGCCGGGTTGGGGTAAACGTCGATATTGTTGGTAGCTTCGCTACAGTTGACGCGTAGCGTACGGAGGCCAAGGTGGCTACGGCTGCCGTCGTGGTCTACTTGCTCTATTTGATAAGTGTACTCGCCGCCAGACAGGTTTTTGTCTACGTAGCTGTAATCAGTAGGCTGGTCGGTTGTGCCGCTACCGGCTACCCGGCCAATGGTAATGAAGCGCACACCGTCGGTACTACGCAGGATGTCAAAGTGGGCATTGTTGTCTTCCGCAGACGTTGACCAGTGGATCGACGCAGAGCAGTCGTTTGAGCTAGCAGAGTACGCTCCCCAGTCAACAGACAGTACGGGCGAGCACGCACTGGTGGCCATATTTTCCAGAATGGCCTGGTACTTCGGAGCGGGAATTACGTCGGTATCCTGGTCCATCGTTTCCAGCATCCCCCAGCTTCCAAACTGGGCGTTGCGGCCGGAAACGAAGGAGAAGTGCATAATTTGGAGGGGTTCCTCACCAGACTGCAAGGTGCGCAGGGAATCGAACCAGGTGTTGTAGAGGTCATACATCCCCGGGCTGCGTTGCGCATCAATCAGGGCCTGGCCGTAAGACGGGTACACGCCAAAGGGGTTCGGCGTAAGGTGTTGGCCGCCTTCATAAAAGAGCATCGGTACGCCCAGTGGGTCGGCTACGTCCGTCTTTTGTTCACGGACGAAGCTGAAGCTCTGGGGCATTGAGAGGGATGCCTGGGCGATTACGTCGGCGGCCGTAGCGGAAGCGCCGAGTTGATCGAGCGTGGCTTCAGCGGCATCGTCAAAGCCGAAGTAACAGGTTGGGGTGATGGCGTCGAAGCTGCCCGGCCGTAGGTTAGACATTCGCTGGCTGACGTCTACCCAGGAAAGCTGGGTACCGACGACCCTCGTGATGCGATCCGGCTGGCCCGCAAAAGCGGTAGTAAAGGCATCCAGGCAACGCTGCACGTAGGGTACGAGACCCTCCGGCCAACTAACGCCCTGCTGTTCGCAGCCGTAAAAATTGAGCCACTGGGCCTGGCCAAAAATCCAGTTCCATATCTCGTTGCTGTACTCGATGTAGAGGTGGCGGTCTGTTTCTACGTTATCGCGGAGGTATTCCGCCAGTCGTTGGCTGTATTCGGGGCTGGCGCGGTGGGGTACGCAGACCCAACCGTCGAGGTCGTAATCGTTGAGGAGTTTGACCATCATTTCGTAGGGGATGCCTTTCTCGTAGGCCCAGGTGTAGTGGTCCATTTGTGAGCGTTCCGCCCAGTCGAATTCGTTGGGGTTGTTCCAGCCTTCCCCGCGTTTCTGGCCCCAGTTGTTGGTCTGGCCCCAGTCCATGAAGCGGACGGTCCGAAACGACTGCAGCCGGTTAATGAAAACGGGGTTGAAGGGCTGGGTTTGGTAAGTAGCCTCCGTTCCTGGCATCAGTAGCCGGATGTTGCGGATGGGGTCGTTGATGTCTGAGTTTTCGATGGCGAGCTCAACGATGCCCTGTTCCTGGGGGACGAGGTCGAAGGTCATCCGGTGCGGCCCCGTGGTGGTCAGGTTGGTGAAGCTGCCGAAGAGGCGAAAATTTCCGGTACCCTCCCAGAGGACGACGTACTGCCCGGCTGGCCAGCCTTTGGTGTCTCCCCAGATGGTGACGGCTTCCTGCGGGAAGGCGGACTCAGGAATGGTTTGCGGCACGTGGGTCGGGTAGCCGTCTGGCCGGTAAGAGAGGTTGAGCTGTTGGTCGCTGCTGAAACCCGCATTGGGGTTGCCGACGTCTTTGGTGTACCATTCGCGGGCGTTCTTCATCAGGTTGACGAAGGGGAGTTCGGTACCAAAGTCGGCCATTCCACTCATGTTGGTACCGATATCGAGCTGGCAGGAAGGGTCGTTCTGGGCCTTTAGGCTCAAAACGGATAGTACGAGAAGGAGTACGAGCAAGTTGTTTTTCATAGGGAAGTATAGACTTTAAAACCATCAGCCTTAGAGCGAATAGGCCCTACTGCCGTGTTTTACGTTTGGTCTTGATGGTAAAAATACGGTGTAATCGACAAATCGCTGCTAGAGCG
>CAYWMW010000010.1:0-32275 GCA_964458975.1 uncultured Lewinella sp.
ATTGATTACCAGTTCGTTGCGTCAACAATCCTACTATCGTCTTGGTACACTAGTGCATAGCTTCTCTCATGCTCCCTACTTTCAATTAGCCTACGATTTCAACGGCACTAAACCCATCCCCCACCGGTTCCAGCCGAATCTGACAGTAAATCCGTTCACGGAGTGAGGCAACGTGGCTGATGAGGCCGATGGTTTTGCCCTGATCGCGGAGTTGTTCGAGCGTCGTCATGGCCTTGTCCAGCGTTTTCCCGTCCAGGGTACCGAAGCCTTCGTCAATGAAGAGGGATTGGATCAGGTTTTTACCGCTCGCCAGATCGCTCAGGCCGAGGGCGAGGGCGAGGCTGATGAGGAAGGTTTCACCGCCGGAGAGCGTCGCCATGGTTCGTTTGTTCTCATCGTGGTAGGTGTCACTGATGATGATTTCGAGGTTTTCGCCGCCGCCCGCCGTTGGTTTGGCGTACTCCATCCGGTAGCGCGGGCTGATGCTGCCGAGGTGGTCGTTACCGACGTCGATGAGGCGCTGCAGGGTGATGGCCTGGGCGTAGGAGCGGAATTTCTTGCCGTCGGCGGAGCCAATCAGTTTGCTCATCACCGTCCACCGGTCCAGTTCTTTGCGGAGGCCTTCGAGTTGTTTTCGTTTTTCGGCGGTGGCGGCGATGCGCTCGTCGTCCTGCTTGATCTGGAGTTCAATGGCACCGATCAGGCGGTCCGCTTCGGAGGCCTTGAATTCACCCTGGGCGCGGTCTTTTTCGAGGGCATCGCGGTCGGGTAATGCTGCGACGGCCTTTTCTACTTCCGCAATTTCCTTGACCAAACTTTCGCTTACCGTAGCTGCGGTGGCCCGTTCCGTATCCAGTTTATTCAGGCGCGCACGCAGGTGCAGAGCTTCGGTTTCGGGCAAGAGCACCTCACGGGCGGAGGCTGGGGTCAGTTCCTGCGCGCTCAGCCCTTCCAGCAGCCGACCGCGTACGGCCGTTAATTCAGCCGTAAGTTTTTCGGTTTGTTCTTTGAGTACCGTTTGCCGGGAGACCAGGGCGGAAAGCTGTCCTTTCTGGTCCACCTCCGCTTTTTCTGCGGCGGCTACGCGGGCGGTCAGCTCGTCTTTCATCTTCCGGGTCATCTCCCGGCATTGCTCGGCGGTTCGCTCACCGACTTCGGCTTTGATCTTCTCTTTTTTTCTGGTGACGGCTTTGTTCCCAGCTTCCAAAGCAGTCGTCACCGTTTTCAACTCTGCTTCCAGTTCCCCTACCCTGGCGGCAACGGTTCCGAGCTCCGTTTCCAGGGCCGTCAGGCGGGGAAGTTTGGTCTGTAGCCCCCGGAGACGGGTTTGTACGGCGGTGTCTTTTTTCAGCTGCTCCGCAAGGGCAGCGTGCTGTTCTTTTAAAGCGACGAGGGTCTCCTTTTCTGAAGCTCCTTCGGCGCCAATTTGTCCGTTCAGTTCAGCGACCAGGGCGCTCAAACTATCGTTTCGGCCACGGAGGGCGGCTTCGTTTTGGCGCGCGGTACGTAGGCTTTGCTTCAAGGTTTCCACCTGGTCAAGCGCTTTGTTCACATCCGTATTCATCCGGGCGATGGCCGAGTCGGTCACCGGCTCGAAGTCTTCCAGGGCGGGGTGCTCCGTTGCTCCGCAGACGGGGCATTCCTCGCCTGGCTCCAGGTTCGTTTTGTGCTCCAGCAAACTCGCACTGATCCGGAGATTGTTGAGCACCAGGCGCCGGTCCGCCAGGTTCGTTTCCGCTTCGGCGAAGGCTTTTTCCGTTGTATTCAGGGTTCCAACCGCCGCCTTCAGTGCTTCGGCCGTCTTGGCTAAAGCCGCCTTTTCTGTCGTCAACCGATCCGCCAGTTTACGGCGCTCAATGCGCTGTTCGAGCACGCGAAGCTTTGCGGTATCGGCGGGGAGCGAAGTTTCTAACTGCTCTAGCTGCTGGCGGATTTTAGCGGGTTCCATCCCGTTCAGCGCAGCCTGAATTGCAGCAATTTCTTGCTTCAGCGCTGCTTGGTGGCCACGCCTTTCCTTCCGGCTTTGCTCGGTGCTTTGGCGGCGTTTTTCATCCAGCTGCAAGTCACGCGTCAGGCCGGATATTTCCCGCTCCAAGTCGGCAACGGCGGCAAACTTTTTCTCGCGGGCCGGGAGCTTGTCGTAGAAATCATTGAGCTTGTCTTGCGTCTCCGAAATGGTTTTCGCGGCTTCGGCCACTGCGGTTTCCAGTGTTTTTTGTGCTTGTTCGGTGGCGGCAAGGTTAGTAGCCAACTGCTTGGTCTCCCGGTCAAGCCGGACTTCGGCCTCCAGGTCTTTGCGCAGGGGTTGGAGCGCATCGCTTTTGGCGAGGCGGTTGCGGTCGGTAGCAGCGTCGGCGAAAGCCTGGTTAAGCCGTTCGGTTGCTGTTTTTGCGGCGGTAGCTTTTGCTTGCAGGGCCAGCAAATTGTCGTACAAACCAAGTTGGGTAACCGCCGTTGCGAGCGCTTTTTTCAGCGTTTCCACCTCCGTTTTGCGGGCCACAACCTGCTCGTCCAGCCGTTGCCGGTCTTCAATGGCTAGCGGCGGCATGGTGGCCAGGGCTTCGGTGGCGCGCTCGTGGGCATCGCGGGCCAGCTTGGCGCGGGTGAAAGCGGCCACGCTCAGGTCGCGGTATATTTCGGTACCGGTGATCTTTTCCAGTATCTCGGCCTTATTGCCTGCGTCGGATTTAAGGAAGCGGGCGAAATCTCCCTGCGTCAGCATCACGGAGCGGACGAAGCGCTCGTAATCCAGCCCTACGATCTCCTGGGTCCGTTCGGCGACTTCCCGTTTTTTGGTGGCGAGGATTTTCCACTTGTTTTCGTCCGGCGCAGCGGGGTCGAACTGGCTGATGGAATGCTTGGAGGCGGTCAGGTTCCCGTCCGGTTTTTTGTGGGCGCGCTGGCGGGTCCAGGCGCTGCGGAAGCGTTCCAGCTTTCCGTTCACCACTACTTCGTATTCGAGCTCGGCCATGCACTCGCCTTCGCCGTAGGTGAGTATGGTTCCGGAGCCGTCTTTGCGGTCTACCTCGGCTTTGTTGCGTTCGGTTTGTCCGTAGAGGGCGAGGGTGATCGCGTCCAGGATGGTCGTTTTCCCGGCCCCGGTGGGGCCGACGATGGCGTAGAGGCTGTGGTCCGCCAGCGGCGGGGCCGTGAAGTCGATCGTGTGGTCTCCGCGCAGGGAGTTCAGGTTGCGGATATGGACGCGCAGTATTTTCATTCGGCAGAGTCGTTCATCCAGTTACGGAGGTTACGGAAATCAGCCAGCAGTTCGGTGGCGCGTTCGGGGGGGTAGCCGCCGTTGGTTACGATGCCGGAGAACACTTCTTCGGGGTCCAGTTCGTCCAGCTGTTTCTTTTTTTCGGGCGCGGCCGCAGGTGCCGGGGTGAGT
This sequence comes from uncultured Lewinella sp., assembly GCA_964458975.1. Lineage (GTDB taxonomy): Bacteria > Bacteroidota > Bacteroidia > Chitinophagales > Saprospiraceae > Neolewinella. The sequence continues at coordinate 3,389 of CAYWMW010000010.1, forward strand.
CTTTCCTGGCTGATTCTCAGGAGCTCTACCGGAGGACCGGAACTGTCGGCTTCGGTTACTTCGGCGAGGACGTCGAGCAGGGTCTGGCGGAGGTTGGGAAGGTGCTCGTCGGTTTTTACTCGGACTTCAGCCCAGGGGGGGAGGGTGGAGGGTGGAGAGTGGAGGGTGGAGGGTGGGTGGACCACGGGCTCCGCTGCGCTGCGTCCGGGGTTACTCATGGTGGATCCGCTACGCGGAAGCTTGACGTTGGAGGTGGGCAGGTCTTCGGGCTCCGCTTTGCTGCGTCCGGAGTTATCCGAGGGGGATCCGCTACGCGGAAGCTCGGCGCTGGAGGCATCGGAGGCAGCAAGGTGGGCAACGGCGGCGTTGCGGAGGGCCTGCTTCACTTCGTCCAACTCGGCGTTGAGGCGGAGGAGGGTGCGGAAGTAGGGTACGTTCAGCTGGCGGCTGGTAATGGGCTCCCCGGCTTTACCGACGTCTACGATTCGGACGGAGCGGACTTGTTGGCCCTCCACAAAGGTGAGCGGGACCAGGCTACCGCAGTAGCGAATGTGCTCTTGCCCGCCGACGCGCTGGGCGCGGTGGATGTGGCCGAGGGCTACGTAGTCGAAGACAGCGGGGAACTGGCCGCTTTCGATGTTGTGCTCGTCGGCCTGGTAGATGTAAGATTTCTTTTCGGGGTGGTCACTCGCTCCTCCGGCGAAGAGGTGGCCGGTGGCGATGATGGGGGTCTCCGGGTTCTGGCGCATGGCAACGGCAGCTTCGGCGACTTCGCGGTAGTGGCCGCTGATGCCTTCTTGTAACCCGGCTAGTCTTTCCTCGGAGGTTTCGCCAAATTTTGCCCTGCGGATGTCCCGCTCCCGGAGGTAGGGGACGGCGGCGATGACCAGGCCCGGTCCGTCGCCGTCGCCAGGAGGGGCGATCCTGATTACCTCTTCTTGCACCTGCGTCCGCGCCGCACCTACTACGTGAAGGTTCAGCCAGCGCAGCACTTCCCGTGGCGCATCCAGCATGGCCGGAGAGTCGTGGTTGCCACCAACGATGACCGCCGCTACGCACTTCGTCCGCGCCAGTTGGCCAAGGAACTCATAGTACAACTCCCGCGCCTGATTCGACGGATTGGCCACGTCGAAAATATCCCCCGCAACGATGAGTACGTCTACTTTTTCTTCCTCGATGGTGTCCAGCAACCACGCCAGGGCGGCCCGGTGCTCCGGGGTCCGGTCGCGGTCGTAGAGGCGGTGGCCTAGGTGCCAGTCTGCGGTGTGGAGGATGCGCAAGGGGAGTAAAGGATAAAGGGGTAAAGGATGAAAGGTAGCCGAAGGTAGGGTTTTGAACCGTTACGGAAAATGGTCAACGAAATATATGATCTCGCCATACCATATAATAATTCTTCTCATGTATTCCGAAGGTACATCACATCACTTCGTAAGACATACTTTAGCCCAGCGGTTACTTCCTCACCTTCGTGTAACAGCGCATGCTTAAAGATCAAGGCCATCCCCGTTTCGGGTACGATGGAAATGTCATCAAAGTTAGTCGCCCCGCCTTCCATGCCTTCGTTGAGGTAAACCATAAAGGTGTATTCGCTCCACTCGTTAATGTTACGAATGTAGGAGCCATCCTTATGCGGCTTAAAACGATGACCGGGTTGATATTTGTAAAAACGAAACCGTTCGTTCAATCCAATCGCGCTACTGATCTTGAGTTTCCGGGGAACATATTCTTTCGCCCGCTCCCACAACTGACGTTCCAAAGCTGTGTCCTCCAAAATGTACCGCTCGTTGTTCCGGACAGACTTGGCCATGACCTGCTTACGGCCAACCGTGATTTTAGCTTCCTCATATCCGGCAGCTTCAGTACGCTCAATCCAATACTGACATTCTGCAGGCGAAAGAAAACCGCTAATGGTGAAGATGTGGGGGGATAGGGTCGTAAATTCCATAGGTTAGAGACTTTATCTTGAAGCAAAAAATTAAACAGTATCAGAAATTACCTACCCCCCATTAACAAACCCCTCATGCGCAGCATTCCCCGCATAATAAGCCGGATAATCCCCCCAAGGAATCAGCGTTTTACCCGTGATGTCTCCACGAAAGACGTAGGTATGGGCCTGGAAGGTTCCGCCGCCGCCCACCTGAACGGTTACTTGCACCCGTACGTACTCGTCCTCCGGTTCTCCGGTGACGGATTCGTAGGCGTCCAGCATCTCAATTGTCTGCTCCTCGTTCTCGGGGTTGACGTGGTATAGTTCGCCCTTCACCAACTCATCACCTCCCGCCACAAAACCGGGGTACATGCCGAGGTCGTACAGTGCGCCCGGTGTAGTCGCCTTGCCCACCAGACTGGCGCGGCGGCGGAGAAACTTGCTCATTGAGCTGGGGATGTTGCTGAGTAGGGAGCCGTAAACGAATAGGTGCATTTTTGTGGTTTTGTGGTCTTGTGGTACACTGCTATACATAGCACCGCTTCGCGGTGCATTTTTTCTTGTGGCAGACGCTGTAACCCAAGACTACGCTGCGCTACGTCTTGGGTTACTAATCTCAAATCCCTACGGGATGGATCACCTATCAAATCATGTATAACAGTAATAGGTTTTGTGGTCTTGTAATGAAACCGGTTAAGCCTTTACTTGGTTGGCATTAATTTGCATCCAGATTCACTTATCGCTGAAGGGTAAACGCTCTTTTTGTCGCATTCCGGGCGCTGGGAAAATCTTCGGGTAGCTCTTGCGAAACGGTACCCGTTGCGGCCCACTCTACCCCGCGTAAAAAGGAGTAGATGAAGCCAACGCTCTCGAAAGAACGTGTATCGTGGCCGAGGGTAGAATGAAAAACGCGACCTTTCCCGTAGTTGAGCACCATCAGTACCGGTTCGTGGCGGTCCGTTGGGGCGGTATCGGACTGGTCTTTGCCCGTAGCGAGGATGGTCATCTGTTCAGCGGGGCCGCGCAGCTTTGCGTAGCATTCGTCTGCGGTAGTCATCCAGACGGTGGGCATCCCTTTGGTGATGGGGTGTTCGCCGTTACGGACAGTGATCGGGAATTCGTGGCGTTTTCCGTGTGCTCCGGCCTTTCCGGGTGAGGCATCTCTTTTGAGTTCGCCCGCGTTGGTGTAGTACACGTAGGGGCCGGAGCTTTCATCACGGCCGCCCCATCCGCCCAAGCCGATCATCTGGTTGTAGGCGGGCCATTCGGGGAAGGAGTTGTCTGCGGCGTGGACGGAGACAAAGCCGCCGCCTTTGGCAACGAATTTTTCAAACTTCCGTTGCGTTTTCTTCGGCCAGGAAGCGGCCTTCCAGCCGAAGTTGGAGACCACAACGTCGTAGCGTTTGAACTTTGGTTTGAAACCGGGGTCGGTAACGGGCTCGTCGAGGTTTTCTGTTTGCTGCGCGGTAGCTAGCGGTAGGTATTCCGCTTCTACGTCTGCTTTCCACGTCGTGCTGGTCCGTTGTACATCAACGGTGAACCGCCCGGTTGACTCCAGGTACTGCTTCATCATTACCGTAGACTTGGGCCAGACAACGTGGTTGTTCTGCCCGTCTATAATCAGTACTTTTATCTGAGCACTTGCCAGCAGGGGGAAGAGCAAAATAGCGCAGGAGGTGAGGAAATTCTTCATAGGTACTAAGTATTTTCGTGCGGTCTAAGGTAGAGTTTTATCCAGTGTACTAGTGGACCGTTTCAGAAGTTTGTTGAGTTAAGTCGAAGAGATCATGGTGCTGGTTCAATTTTAAATTGACAAGCATAGCCATCGCTACGTGAAGGCAATTTTAAGTTGAACCAGCGCCATGAGATCAAGACTTGGGCTTAACGAAACTTCTGAAACGATCCACTAGTGTCTAACAAAGTTTGAAATTAGCAGATTGTTAGGCTGGCTCGCTCCCGCTCGTAACCTCACCCCCCCCAGCCCCTCTCCAAAGAAGAGGGGAGCAGGCTCCGCCTTTGCTACACTGTTAGTCGTAGGCTGACTAATCTGACGGTCTTACCCTGTGCCGGGTTTTCCCCAGCAAAACGCAGAGCGTTTTCTTTAAAATAGCCCCTCTCCGCCGAGCCTGAGGCGAGGCTTGTTGGAGAGGGGTTGGGGAGAGGTTATCACGTTTCTTTAGCCGCTTCGCGCTTTCGTTTAGCCCAAACGAAGTGAATCTGGCCATAGTCCAACGCACCCTCGCCGTACTTTTCGGTTACCCATTCCAGCACGGCTTTGGCACCGGTGCCTTCTTCGGGCAGGGCAGCGAGGGCTTCCTCTACCCAGGCGGGGGCTTCGGGGCGGAAAAACTGGGTAACGTCCAGCTCCGCTCCTTCAGCGTAGCACTTGGCCAGGTGGTTAGTGACGGTACCCGCCGCAATGCGGCGGCGCGCAGCGATGTCTTCGATGGATTCCCCGTTTTTATACGCCTGAAAGCTCGCCTCGTGGCTGGACAGATCACCACGGGCTTCCTTGTCTTCCCGGCGGACGTGCTTCTTGATGATGGCCATGAACTGCTCCCCGAAGCGGTGCAGCTTCCGCTCCCCTACCCCGCTGATGCGGCCCATTTCGGCGTCGGTGACCGGCTTCTGAGCTACCATTTCGTTCAGGGTAACGTCGTTGAAGACCAGGTAAGGCGGGATGCCGAACTCCCGCGCCAGCTCCTTGCGAAGCTCCCGAAGCTCGTCGAATAATCCAAGCTTTTCGCGCTTAACGGCGGCTCGTTTGGCGGTCTTTTTCTTTTCGACTTCGCGGCGCTTCTTCACCGTCGCCATCTTGACCAACTCCACCTTATCGCCCTCGAAGAGGACGCGGCGGGCGGCCGGGGTGAGCTTTACTTTATTGTAATCTTCGTGGGCGATGTACAGGTAGCCGAGGCTGACGAGTTGGTTGAAGTACTGCGTCCAGTCGAAAGAAGAGATATCCCGGCCAGCGCCGTAGGTTTTGATTTTGTCGTAGCCGTTTTTGCGGATGTCCGCCCGGCCGGAGCCGCGCAGCACGTCGATGACCATGCCGGTACCAACGCTTTGCTTTAGCCTGGCTACGGCGGAGAGGGCTTTCTGGGCGAGTACCGTACCGTCGAAATGCTCCGGTGGGTTGGCGCAGATGTCGCAATTGCCACAGTTTTCGGAGGTGTCTTCACTGAAGTAGTTGAGCAGAATGCGGCGGCGGCAGGCGAGGCTGTCGGCGTACTCCTTCATACGGTCCAGCTTGGCGAGCTGGAGGTCCGACTGGCCGTTGGAGCCAATCATGTCCTTCAGCATCATGTAGTCGTTGTAGGAGTAGAACAGGAGGGTATCCGCCTTAGCTCCATCCCGGCCAGCCCGGCCAATTTCCTGGTAGTAGTTCTCCAGGTTCTTCGGCATGCAGTAGTGGATGACCCAACGGACGTTGCTCTTATCAATTCCCATGCCGAAGGCGATGGTGGCGCAGACGATGAGGGTTTTGTCGTTGATGAAGTCTGACTGAACGGTAGCCCGGCGCTGACTGGTGAGGCCGGCGTGGTATGCTTCGGCGTTGTAGCCCGCCTCCCGGAGTTTATCGGCCAGGTTTTCGGTTTGTTTGCGGCTGAGGCAGTAGACGATGCCCGCCTGGTCTGGTCGTTCGCGGAGGAAGTTGACGATCTGCTCCCGGCGTTTTTGGCCGGGGCGGACGGCCAGGCTCAGGTTCGGACGGTTGAAGCTGGAGATGTGCTGCTCGGCATCGGGGATGCCGAGTTGCTCGGCCATGTCTTTGCGCGTCAGCCGGTCAGCGGTGGCGGTCAGGGCCATGATCGGCACATCCGGAAATACCTGCTTAAGGCTTTTCAGCTTGGTGTACTCCGGCCGAAAGTCGTGCCCCCAGGCGGAGATACAGTGCGCTTCGTCAATGGCGAAGAGGCAGACGTTGCGACGCTTGAGGAAGGTAAAAAAGCCAGCCGAGAGCAACTTTTCCGGGCTTACGTACAGCAGGTGAAGTTCCCCATTTTCGTAAGCGGTCTCTACGCGGTGGCTGTCCGTTCCGCTGAGGCTAGAGTTCAGGAAGGCGGCGCGGATGCCGACGGCGTTCAGCCCGTCTACCTGATCTTTCATCAGGGAGATGAGCGGGCTGACGACAACGACCGTGCCGTTCATCGTTACCGCCGGAATCTGGAAACACATGGATTTCCCTCCGCCCGTAGGCATGAGCACGATGGCATCTTCCCCCCTGTACGTCCGCTCGATGATGTTGAGCTGAAGCGGGCGAAAACCGTCGTAACCAAAGTATTTCTTCAGGGCCGCGCGGGCGAGTTCGGGGGTCATATTTTAAGAAGGCTGCTGTTCTCGCAAATATGGGTAAAATAGAGGAATAAATCACATTTTGTTTTAACAATTACTGACTTTTGTGGCAGGAAGCGTAATTATTAGTTCGATTCTAAGTTGAAGGTAGGCTGTCTAATTAGTCGTGTTCAGCCCGTGGTAACCTCACCCCAACCCCTCTCCAACAAGCCTCGCCTCTGGCTCGGCGGAGAGGGGCTTTTCCGAAGAAAACGCTCCGCGTTTTGAGCGTAAACCCCTATGAAGGGGCAGGGTCATCAGATTAGACAGCCTACGTTAAAGGTGTATCCGGTCTCCATCAACCAACCCTGCACCCTGCGGCCGCGCCCCTAAAACATACCGTAACCGTATGTACTTATGCCGTGGGCAGCTTCTATAAACATTAGCAAAATGAAAGCATTACTATTAAAATAACTAGCAAAACTGAACACATCCGCAAAGAACGGGTTATAGCTACCGAATGGTGGCCAAAAACAACAGCGCCACCTGATCAATCACATACAATTTAACCAACACATGAAAGGATTACTTAATTCAATTGCCGTACTGGCCATCATGTTACTGATGGCTTCCTGTGCTCCCGAAGCACCAAAGGTACCAGAAGCCGCAACCGTCACCACCAACGCTGCTAAGCCGATGAAAGGCGTAGTTGAAGACGTACTCACCCAGGAAGAGCAGGATGCCCTCACGCCCGACATGGTCATCCAGTCGTTCAAAGAAGGCAACGCCCGCTTTCTGCGCAATGACCTCACCGCCAGAGACCACTCCGAGCAGGTTCGGAAGAGTACCCTCGCCCAGTTCCCGAAGGCCATCGTCCTTTCCTGCGTAGACAGCCGGGTGCCCGTAGAGGACGTTTTTGACCGGGGTATCGGCGACATCTTCGTCGCCCGCGTAGCCGGTAATTTTGTTAACGAAGACATCCTCGGCAGCATGGAGTTTGCCTGTAAGGTGTCGGGCTCCAAGCTCGTCCTCGTTATGGGCCACGAGCACTGCGGTGCCGTAAAAGCCGCCGTCGACAACGTGAAGCTCGGCAACATCACCCCGATGCTGAGCAAAATCAGGCCAGCAGTAGAAATGGTTGAGTACGACGGAGACCGGACCTCCAAAAATGAAGAGTTCGTCCACATGGCCTGCGAGAGCAATGTCAACAACACCATTAACGAAATTCGGGTCAAAAGCCCGATCCTGAAGGAGATGGAAGACAAGGGCGAGATCAAAATCGTCGGTGCCGTCTACGATATGGACAACGGCAAGGTGGACTTCCTGCAGTAGCCAGTATCGTTCGATTCCTGTTTTATTCACCAAGGGCCTGTTCGCTTTGCGAACAGGCCCTTGGTGAATAAAACAGGAATCGAACGATGTGTACTACCCCACTACGAAGTTCACCATGCGCTTAGGCACCACGATCACCTTACGGACCGTCTTGCCCTCCAGGTGCTTCTGCACGTCGGGGTTGGCTTTGGCGGCCGCTTCGATGTCGTCTTTAGAGGCTCCGGCGGGGAAGTCTAAGGTCAGGCGGGTTTTGCCGTTGAAGGCAATCGGGTAAGTGAAGCTGTCTTCTACCAACCACTTCTCCTCTACTTCGGGGAAGGGGGAGAGGTGAACACTCCCTTCTCCGCCGAGGGCTTGGTACAGCTCTTCCGCCACGTGCGGTGCGAAGGGCGCGATCAGCCGCGTCATCGGTTCCAGTACGGCGCGTTTGTTGCACTTCATTTTACCGAGGTCGTTGGTCGCAACCATGAAGGCCGAGACACAGGTATTGAAGCTAAGTTTCTCAATATCCGCAGATACCTTCTTGATGAGGGTGTGGAGCACCTTCATCTCGTCCTTCGTTGGTTCGGCGTCAGATACTTTCAGCGCTTCGCTATCGGAGGTGTACAGGTTCCAGAAGCGGCGCAGGAAGCGGTACACGCCGTCGATGCCGGAGACGGACCAGGGCTTCGCCTGGTCGATCGGGCCGAGGAACATCTCGTACATCCGGAAACAGTCCGTGCCGTAGCGGGCGCAGATGTCGTCGGGGTTGATGACGTTGTGCTTCGACTTCGACATTTTGCCCATCTGGTGGCTCAGTTCGATGTATTTGCGGCCGTCTTTATCGGTTGCCCAGGCGAGGGCTTTGCCCTGCGTCAGGATGCCACGGAAGTAAGCCGCATCCTGGGCATCATCGGCAGCGAGGGCGTCAGTAGCTGTTTGGTAGATGCGGAAGCTCACTTCGTTATCCACGCTGGTTTCTTCGACCATGCGCAGCGGTACTTTACGTTCTCCGGTGGTTTCGTCAAAGGCGAGCGTACCGGAGCCAAGACCTTCGACTTCCAGCACCGTTCCTTCCGCAAGGTTCGCTCCTACCCAAACCGGGTGGCTTCCGGTAGCCGTCTTCAGCAAGCCAAGGTTGATGCTCACAATCGGCGCACCAATCATCCCCTGGTTCAGCAGTTTTTTGTAGGGCTCGCGCGTGGGCACTTTGCCCATATCGTAGAGGAATTTGTGGATCAGGCGGCTGTACAGAATGTGGCTCACGGCGTGCTCCGCACCGCCTACGTAGAGGTCCACGTCTTGCCAGTAATCGACTACGTCTTTGGCGACGAACTCCCCCTCGTTGTTCGGGTCCATGTAACGGAGGTAGTACCAGTTGGAGCCAGCCGTGGCGGGCATCGTATCGGTTTCGCGGCGGCCGGTGGGGGTGTTTTTCCAGTTGGTGGCGCGTTCCAGCGGCGACTCTCCTGCTACGGCGCGGAAATCGTCCATCGGCGGCAATTCTACCGGCAAATCAGCGGGGGCAACGGCGTGCGGCACCTCGTTTGCGTCGTAAATGATCGGCCACGGCTCACCCCAGTAGCGCTGGCGGCTGAAGAGGAGGTCACGGATGCGGTAGTTCACCTGGCCTTCGCCGATGCCGAGTTCCACCAGCTTTTCGGTGGCGGCTTTGATGGCGTCGGGTACTTCCATTCCGTTCAGGAAGTCGGAGTTGATCATCTTACCGACTTTGTCTTTGTTCGTTGCGCCGGGGTAGTCGCTCTTGTCGATCACGTCGATGATCTCGATACCGAACTTCTTAGCGAAGCGCTCGTCGCGGTCGTCGTCGCTGGGTACGGCCATGATGGCGCCGGTGCCGTAGTCTTTGAGGACGTACTCGGAGATGTAGATCGGCACCCGCTTCTTGGTGAAGGGGTTGATGCAGTAGCTGCCGGTGAACGCGCCGGTGACCTTGGTTTCCGCCTGGCGGTCTACTTCCGAGCGGGCACCTACGTAGGCGAGGTAGTCGTCGATGTCTTTTTGCTGCTCCGGCGTGGTCAGTTCGGGCACGAGGTCGTGCTCCGGGGCAACGACCATGAAGGTGGTACCGAAGATGGTATCCGGGCGGGTGGTGAACACCTCCAGCTGTTTGCCGTGGCCTTCGATGTCGAAAAAGGCCTGAGCGCCGGTGCTGCGGCCGATCCAGTTGCGCTGCTGGGCCTTCAGCCCGTCGGAGTAGTCTACCGTATCGAGGCCCGCGAGGAGGCGTTCGGAGTAGGCGGTGATGCGGAGTTTCCACTGCGTCATCGCCTTCTGCACCACGGGGTGGTTGCCGCGTTCGGAGCGGCCGTCTTTCACTTCGTCGTTGGCCAGTACGGTGCCGAGGGCTTCGCACCAGTTCACGGAGCTGTCGCCCCGGTAGGCCATGCGGTAGTTCATCAGCACGTCGCTCTGTTCCTTGGCGGACATTGCGTTGTAGGCTTCAGCCGAGATGTCCAGCGTTTCCGTTTCGGCGGCGGCGAGGTCGCGGGTGCCGTGGGAGGTTAAATGAGCAATGAGGTCCGAGATCGGTCTTGCCTTATCCGTTTTGTTATCGTACCAGCTGTTGAAGACCTGCGTGATGATCCACTGCGTCCATTTGTAGTAGTTGGGGTCGGAGGTGTTTACCGCCCGGTCCCAGTCGAAGCTCAGGGCCAAAGACTCCATCTGCTCCTTATACCGTTTCGTGTTCTTTGCGGTAGACTCGCTCGGGTGAACGCCCGTATCGATGGCGTACTGCTCCGCCGGAAGGCCAAAGGAGTCGAAACCCATCGGGTGAAGTACGTTGAAGCCCTGCTGCCGCTTGCTCCGCGTCACAATATCCGACGCAATGTACCCCAGCGGATGGCCCACGTGCAGCCCCGCTCCGGAGGGGTACGGGAACATATCCAGGACGTAAAACTTGGGCTTGTCCTTATCGTTGGTGGTGCGGTAGGTTTTGTGGTCTTTCCAGTACTGTTGCCACTTGGCATCAATGGCTTTAACGTCGAACTTCATGGGGTATACATCTTTGCGGGTGCAAAGGTAGTATTTGTGGGGTGGTTTTTAGTTGTGGGTAAGGCAATCGGTTTAAAAAACCGGACGCTCAAAAAGATAAAACTGTAAAACCCTAAAAGGGGCGCTACTCTAACGAGTAGCGCCCCTTAAGGGAGAATCAACATTTACTTTCTGAAGAAAGCAATGATTTTACATCTTAGTAAACACCACACTAAACGGATTCTCCGTCTGAGAAGGACCACAACCTCCATCAGGAGCAAAGTCCTCGTACTCAATGGTCCAGGTAGAATCGTCCATCAGGTTGAAGCTGGCAACACCAGTCTGGCTAGCCTGAATGGTTCCACCTCCACAACCGGCACCGGAGTCAATGTTAGAAGAAGTCACCACATCACAAGCGAACTCAAGCGTTATGTCGGAAGTACCAAATCCGTAACCGGGCAGCAGGTAGGTGCCATAGTTGAAGTTACGACGGATGGAAGAGTTTCCAACGGTAAGCGTTACCGTACGGCCAATGGTCGGGCCAAAGGGCTGAACGTCAGCGCCGAAGAGTGGGAACACGTCATAAACGGAACCGTACTCAATGGCATAGTCACCAACGAATATATCCTCAGTTAGTGGGCAAGTAGCAAGGACGTTGAAGTCAAAAATACCACCAAAGGCGTTAGTGATGGCAGGCGTAGAGTTAGCAGAGGAGAAAACACGGCCATCTTCTTTTGTTATTTCGGTAGTGAACTGGAAACGGTCACCAGAAATAACTGCATCACCCGCAACGCCTACGAAGGCAGCGATTTCGTTGAACGGAATCGTGACGGTTAACCCCAGGTTGCCTTTGTCTCCAAGCGGAGCAAAGTCAGACGGGCCGAAGCTCTTGAATAGGGTACGCCCCGTACCATCATCACCGTTGGCGAGGTTGTTGTCGTCAAAAGAAACGAAAATGTTGTACTGGGCAACGTCATTACCTTGTGCATTGTCCACGAAGTAGACATCCATTTCGTAAGCAGAACTCGACAGGTTAGCGAGGTCATAAACCCCGGACCGGACTTCGACAAGGAAAGGGAAGGCACCGAACAGGAGGTTGTCCTGGGTAATTACCGGGCTACGTTCCTCATCAACACAGCTTGACATGACAATGCACGCCGCTGCAAGAAGGAAAAATACTTTCTTAAGCATATTATTTATGTTTTTGCCGATCTAAGTTAAAGACCAGCGAAAGTTAAAATTGAGATCGTTTAGGGGCGGGTAAAGGGAAATGCCAGTACCCGCCCTTAAATCGATCAGGTTTGGTTCAACCTAGTTGTTACAACTGGCATCGTTCGTGTCCCAGAAAACAGGATCGGTAAAGCTTCCTTTCTGCTCAACATTTTGGTTCAGCTGTACGTGTACGGCTGGGTACAGTGCAGAACGGATGAATGGCCCCGGGTTGGGGTCAATCGCAGGCTGAATGTTAGAAGGCAAACAGGTACGGCGGTACAGGTTGTACGCTTCGATACCGTTACCGTAGAGTGCGATGAGGTACTCACGGGCTACGATTCCGAGACGTTCCTGATCGGAACCAGCAGCGTCGTACTCGTCCAGTACAAAGTCAACGTAGTCAGTAAACAGAGAATCCGCGGGAAAAGTGTTCTCAACAAATACATCAACCGGAGGAGCAGATGCAATTTGTTCAGAACCATCAACGAGGCTTTCAAACGCACGAACGCGCTCCTGAGACAGCTCAATACCTGCCTGAAGAAGATCACGCGGGTTAGCGTTCACCCCCATAGTGAGGGCTGCTTCAGCCAGGTTGAAGTGGGTGAAGGAAGCCTGGAAAATCGGAGCGATGCCTGCCCCCTGGGCACCATCTACGCCATTGTTCTGTACTTCTGCGTTAGAGAGTCCGTCGTCAAACTTACCACCACCGGGGTAAAGACCGTAAACCGTACGGAAGAAACCATCCGGTGGAATACCGGAACCGTTGAGGTGATCACGGCCGAAGTAGCCCTGGTCGTAGCTACCCAGACAGTAAGGTGTCTCGAAGGGAAGCGCATCGTAGTGCGATGGCAGGAAGTCAGGGTCGGGTACCATTGTGAAGATGCAATCGAAAGCATTCGGGTCAGCCTCGTAAGTACCGATGATGTCTGTTTCCTGGCGGAAAAAGTAGTAGCGGGTACGGGGATCGGGGAAACCTTTAGATTCTGCCAAGAGCCACATGTACCAGTTGGCCTGGTACTGACCGTCGTTGGCTTCGTAACCATCTTCGTAGAACGGGTGACGATTGTCTGGGTTGAGACGGTTGCTACCGTACTGGAACTCGAAGTTTTCCGCGTTGGTATCAATGAAGTCTCCTCCGGCAAGAATGTCGTTGATCGCGCCTGCACCACCAGCACCGTTCACCAGGCGGGTAGTTACCGCAGCACGAATCTTCAGCGTGTTAGCCAGTGTTTTCCAACCGTCAGCAGAACCTCCGTAGAAGTTGTCGAATGCGGCAGAACCGAAACCAGTAGAACCTTCGAGTTGAGCAGAAGCTTCGTTGAGTAGGGCAACGGCCTCAGCGTAGACGTCGGCACCGGAGTCATCCGTTGGGTTCAGGATTTGGTTATCGGGGTTAGCTCCCTGGCCGGCCTCGCTGTTAGGAACGTCGCCGAAGAGGTCAACGAGCAGCATGAGGGTGTAAGCCTTCATGATCTTAGCCGAAGCTGCTTCGGTATCCAGGCCGATGGGCTCAGCGAGGGCGATGAGTGCATCGATGTCCGGAAAGAGTTCAGCGTAAGCCTGTCTCCAGAGAACGTCAAATTCATTCGGTCCGTGGGTGGCCTGGTAGGTAAAACCTCCAATTTCACCGTTCATCCGGGCCAGGCCGGCGGTGAAGCGGTACATCGTTTCGTTGTTGGCTACGTTGCGAAAGCTAAGCTGTACGCTGTTGTACAGAGAGACGGCATCGGCACGCGATGGGTCAACCCCGTTTGGGTTCTCGAACAATTCGTCCAGGTCCGAACAGGCGGCCATTGAAAGGACGATCATTGCCAGAGCAATTTTCTTAAACAAGTTCATATTTATTGCTTGTTGTAATCTTTTTAAAAATGGTTGCTTTGTAAACTTTGGGGTGCTCCGTAAGCCATCCCATTCAGGACAACTTACGGAGCGCGCACCAGGAAAATTTACTTAGAAGGTCAGGCTAATGGTAGCACCGTACTTCTTGGCCGTTGGGCCGGTGAGGAAGTCAAATCCACGGCCGTTACCTACACCGAGGGAAGAAACTTCGGGGTCGAAGTTTACACCAACGGGGAAGTTCGGCGCGTAGTACCACAGGTTTTCACCGACAAGGCGGAAAGAAACCGAGCCGAATGGCAGCTTCTCCAGCAGGCTTGAAGGCAGGCTGTAGCTGAGGCTGATTTCACGCAGACGAACAACGGTAGCGTCGAAGATAGAACCTTCGTTAGCACCGAAGTAGCCAGCGAAGAAGTAGTCACCAGCGTAACCCTGAACTGTGTTTTCGTTACCTTCAGCATCTTCTCCGGGGAGGATCAGTGGGAGGAAGCGGTCGAAGTCCGTATCCGTGGTAAGACCACGGGCCAGCATGGTAGCCGTCGTTACACTGTAGATGTCTCCACCGTCCGTGTAAGAGAACTGCCAGCTAAGGTTTACACCTTTGTAGCTAAGGCTGTTCAACCAGTTGGCCTGGTAGTTCGGGTTCGGGTCACCGATAACTTGCGGGTCGTTTTCTGCTTCGTACTCACCGGCGGCGTTTACGAGCAGGCCGCCGTTGGGGCCACGAACGAATGCACTACCGAAGAGGGCACCAAAGGGCTGGCCGGGGATGGCAACGTTACCGAGGTTCGTGTAACCGGAGATACCGATCTGGTCTACACCGTCAGCAATACTGATGACCTCGTTGAGGTTAGAGGTAAGGTTCCAGGTCATGTCCCAGGTAAAGTCCTTAGACTTAACGGGGGTCAGGTTCAGGTTTACCTCGATACCTCTATTGGATACTTCGGCGGCGTTGATGGTAGTGTTGGAGTAACCACTTGCGGGGTCGAGATCAAGATCAACCAACAGGTCAGAAGACTGCTTGTCGTAGATGCTAACGTCAAGTCCTACGCGGTTGTTGAAGAAACGACCTTCGATACCAAACTCGATTTCACCGAGGATCTCAGGTTCGAGGTTGACGTTACCGAGGCGATTGTCTACAAAGTTAGTATTCAGCGGCGTACCACCGGGGGTCAGGCCAGCACGGGTCGTGCTACCCAGTGGGCGGCGCGTCTGGTAAGGGTCGGGGAAACGGGCAGAAGTACCGTAACCAGCACGAAGCTTCAGGTAGTTCAGCACACGGCTGCCCTGCAGGCTCTCGAAAGCATCCGTTGGTACGAAGCTGACACTGAGGGACGGGTAAAGGATAGAACGGTTGGCCTGCTCCAGCGTGGAAGACCAGTCATTACGGGCAGATGCCGTCAGGTAAAGGTAGCGGTTGTAACCAGCGGTTACGCTAGCGAATACACCCTGGTAACCTTCATTAACACGGTTCTGGAAACCCTGGTGCTCGATGAAGTTGTCCTGGTCGAAGAGACCGAAGATAAACTGCTGGGTAGAGTTTACAGTGTTGCGCTCAAAGCGGTCTCTACGGTCGTTGGCACCAACGGTACCGCTCAGGTTGAAGCTTTCGCTCAGGTCAGTATCGAAGTTCAGGCTCAGTACCTGGTCAATGATGGTGTTGGTACGAACGTTGGTCAGCATTTGGCCGTCCGGTACCTGAGCACCACCTTTATTGATCTCCCGGCGGGAGTTCTGGGTGTAGGTATCGACACCAATTTTGTAGCTTGCCGTCAGCCAGTCATTGAGTTGGTAAGAAGCGCTCACGTTACCGAAGTAACGGTTGATCGCTTCGTTGTCCGCCATGTTAGCCAGACCCCAACGCGGGTTCTGGATGTCGTTACCACCACGGTAGTAAACCTGGCTACCGTCAATCGGGTTCTGGAAGGGGAATCCAGCCAGGTCAACAGAGCGGGGCGTGTAGAGTACGTTGGCAAAAACAGAAGCACCACTCGGGTTAGAGCCGAAACCGATGGAAGCCGGAGGGCTTACCCGCTCAGAACTAACAATGTTGAGGCTGGCCTGGATCTGCAGTCCGTTAGCAAGGTCTACTTTACCACCAATACCAGCGTTGTGCTTAACGAAGGTGTTCTGAGGTACAAAGCCAGTATCATCAAGGTAAGAGTAGTTGGCGTTGAAGCTGATGCCGTTGCCAAAGTTCTTGTCGATATTGACACTCGTGTTGTAAACGGATCCGGCCTGGAAGAACTCGGATACGTTGTCGAAGGGGCGGTACTCAAGCTCTGCACCGATGAATTCCGGGAAGGCAGCGTTGAGGGCTTCACGTCCGTAAGGGTGAGGAACGGTACCGTTCTCGCTGATACCGTTGCTGCCGCGCACGTCAAATGCAGGGCCCCAGTTGGAGAAGAACAGACCGTAGTTACCGGAGAAGCCGTTACCGAAAGTGTTCTGGTAATCAGGCAAGTTAGCGATTTCCGTACGGGCAATACCCTGGGTAACGCTGATCTCGAAGCCCTTCTTGGCTGCGGCACCACCCTGACCATTCTTGGTCGTTACAAGAATTACACCGTTGGCACCCTGCTCACCGTAAAGAACGGTAGCCGAGAGACCTTTAAGTACGTTGATCTCAGCAATGTTGTTAGGATCAAGGTCAAGGAAGCGGCTGGAAGCCGTTGCACCACCGTTGATGAAATTGCGGTCAGTGTTCGTGGCCGTGTTGAAAGGCACACCGTCCACTACGAACAGCGGCTGGTTAGAACCGGTGATGGAGCTGTAGCCACGGATGATGATGTTGGTACCAGAACCGGCGACACCGGAAGTCTGGTTAATGTCAACACCAGCAGCCTTACCACGAAGGATACGGCCCACGTCAGACTCAACGCGGTTTTCTACCAGGTCCGACTCAATGGTCGCTACGGAGTAACCGAGTGCCTTCTTCTCCTTACGGATACCGAGGGCGGTTACCACTACCTCGTTCAGCTGCGCTGCGCTTTCGGCCATCGTAATGTCCATTACGTCAGAAGACGTCAATGGCACCTCGGTGGTAGCAAAGCCCGTGTAGCTAACGACGAGCAACTCAGCGTTAGCGGGTACGTTAAGTGAAAATTTTCCGTCAATGTCTGTGACCGTACCGGAGGTCGTACCCTTAACGAGCACGGAAGCGCCGATAAGGGTTTCACCGGTATCGTCACTGACGGTTCCGGTGATCGTCCTCTGTGCGATGGCAATGCTGCACGCAAAAAAGAGGAGCGATAGTACTAGTGAAATTCTCTTCATTCTAGTTGAATTTTAGTTGATTACTAGTCTCAAAATGGTTAAGAAATATGGTGTAAAACAGCGAGGGCTAAACCCCGCATAAAGCTTTGGATTTAGGCTGATTCTTGGCAGATGGCCCTTTGGGAGGAATGTTGATAAAGTTTGATCCTTGTTGAATAGCTAGTGCGTGAAAACATCTGACTTAGTTGAGAGGCAGATTAGTTAGGAGATGCACTCTAAACGGAGACACCTTCTAATATGTGAACGCAAAGTTAAAAGATTTCGCTGCCTGAACAAGCAACTTACTTAATTATTTGTTAAATCCAGGATTTGCAATATTGTATTTCAGCACCAACTTTAAGGGTTTCGGAATAATAAGTTACTCTGGTAAAAATGGCGCTCGCGGCCCTGATGGGGTGCTCTCCACTCCGGATGCTCAAACCGCAAAGCAGTAGCAGTAACTTCTCAACTCAGCTTCTGGAGGTACATCTGAATAGTGTTTTCAAGACCATAATATAAGGCATCGGAGACCAGTGCATGCCCGATGCTTACTTCCTGAAGCCCCGGCATCTTACTGGTAAAGAAGGCCAGGTTGTCCAGGTTCAGGTCGTGGCCAGCGTTGATGCCCAGGCCCAGGTTCCCGGCGTAGACCGAAGCTTTGGTGAAGGGCGCTACGGCGGCTTCCCGGTTCTGATGATAATCGTGCGCAAAGGGGCCGGTATAAAATTCTATCCGGTCGGTGCCTACGGCCAGGGCACCTTCGAGCATCCGCTCGTCGGGGTCAACGAATATGGAGGTACGGATACCTTTGTCTTTTAGTCGGCCGATGATCTCCTTCAGGTATTCTGCTTTCCCGACGGTATCCCAACCATGATCGCTGGTGAGTTGGCCGGGCTCGTCGGGCACGAGGGTTACCTGGTCCGGCTTATGCTCCAGTACAACTTTCATAAATTTTTCAGCGGGGTACCCCTCAATGTTCAGCTCTGTGGTACACATATCCTTCAGAGCGGGCACATCGGCGTAGCGGGCGTGGCGTTCATCTGGCCGGGGGTGGATGGTGATCCCCTGGGCACCGAAGGCTTCGCAGTCTTTGGCTACTTTAACCAGGTTCGGGTAATCCGCTCCCCGGCTATTGCGGATGAGGGCTACTTTGTTCAGGTTTACCGATAATCTGACCATGCATCGAATATTTTGTGCGAAGGTAATGTATGCGGCGCGGACGCGGGATGCCAAGTGAGTTAACAACATCGGTCGTTCCAAATTGAACTGGTTTAGAGCTTGTTCGGGACATCGCCAGAGCCCTGATGAGTAGTAATGATGCACCCATGCATTAGCATTCAGAGATCAGGTGGCCATCTGCGATAGCCTGAACTCTGATCTCTGAACGCCGTAATTTGTGCTGAACATAGAAAAGCTGACCTAAAACTTCGGGATGCCCCATCTTCAACCCTCTTTGCACCTGCGGCCGCGCCCCCATAATCTTATCTTAAAACAGTAACCATTTTCGATCAAGGCGACGTTGTATGTATAAGGATGCGAATACGGCTTATCTTCGCGCCCTCCAAGAATGGACCAACCAAACGAAAACAAGGTCGAAAACCAAGAACCTAAGCGTAATGGCAAAGGCTGGCGCCGTGCCCGCTGGTGGCTCATTGGGCTGCCGCTGGTGTTCTTCGCTATCGTTTTGGTGCTTCAGCTACCCGCCGTGCAAAACTGGCTTGCTGACCGGGTGACCGCCAGCATGGAAAAAACACTGGAGACCACGGTACGGGTAGACAATGTCCGTATTTCCTGGCTTGACGAGATGACCATCGAGGGGCTCTTCATCGAAGACAAATACGGAGATACGCTGCTCTACGGTAAAACACTGGCCGCAGACTTCGACCTCTGGCAGGGCCTGGTTATCGAATCCATTCTGATCGCGGATACCAATTTTAAAATCCGCCGCGACCTCGGTGATGCGGAAAGCAACCTGGAAACGGCCCTGCAAAAGCTCTTCCCACCGAAGGATAATCCTGGCGGTACACCTTTTAACCTCCAGCTCAACCACCTTGACCTTCAAAACATCACCTTCACCCAAAACGACAGCGTTCGCGGGCAGCGATGGGACATTAGCCTGGAGTCCGGCCTGGTTCGTATGGACGAACTCGACCTGCCCAAGAAGATCATCCGGATTGAACGGGCCGAGTTGCGCAAGCCCCTCGTAAAGCAGACCAGCTTCGCGCCTGCTCCGCTGGAAACCGCTCTCGATAGCTTAATGGTTGAACTGGACGAGCAGGCAGTTGACACCAACCAGACCTTCCTGCACGTTCTTGCCGGAAGTATCGAAATTTATGACGGTAGTTATGTTTTGGATAATTTCCGCAAAGCTCCGATTGCCGACTCCGACATATCAGCAGTTGATTTTGCCCGGATCGGCACAAGCAACGTTGATCTGGAACTAACGGACGTAGACTTTAGCAACGGCGTGTTCCTGGGCCAGCTCCGGCACCTCAGCCTGGAGGAAAAGTCTGGCTTCATTCTGGACCGGCTCAGCGTACGGGATCTAAAAATAAGCCCCACCGAGCTCCAACTCTACGATCTGGAGCTGGTGACGGCTGAAAGTAAGCTATCCGATAGTGTCCGGTTCAGTTTCCGGGATGGGTGGGGCAGCTGGTCGGACTTTAACAATAAGGTCCGGTTAGACATCAAAATCAAAAAAAGCAAAGTCGCCGTTCGTGACGTGCTGTACTTTGCCCGTAAACTTCGTTTCAATCAGTTTTTCCGGGATAACCGAACGCGTAAAATCGAGATCGGCGGAGAGGTTCGGGGAGCGGTGAACAGCCTGCGCGCTAAAGACGTAGAGCTGGCGCTCGATCAAACCACAAAATTTGCGGGCAGCTTCACCTCCCGCCAGATTGCCAACCCGGGTTCGGAGCTGCTCAACCTCAAAATTGACCTCCTGACTACGGATATGTATACGCTGCGCCGTCTTATCCCCAAGTTTACCCCGCCGGAAAATTTTGACCGGCTCGGCGAGCTCAATTTCAGCGGTCGTTTTGATGGCTTCTTCACCAACTTCGTTGCGGATGGCAGCCTGAACTCAGGCATTGGTAGTGCTGCCATGGACGTTCAGCTCGTTACCTCCGAAGGGGCACAGCCTGCGACCTACTCCGGAGAGCTCACCTTGGACAATTTTGACCTCGGCGTCTGGACGGGCAACCCCCAGTTCGGGCAAGTATCCCTCAACGGCAGCATCGCCAACGGCATCGGTCTTGATGCCAACACCGCCAAGGCGGACCTGGATGCGACCATCCGAAGTTTCACCTTTCGGGAGTACACCTACCAAAATGCGGTAATTGACGGACGCCTCGAAGACCGCTTTTTCAACGGAAACTTCAGCATCGCGGACGATAATATTGACTTCAACTTCCTTGGTAAAATAGACTTTCGAGACTCTATCCCGACCTTTGACTTTGATGCCTCCGTAGGAGAGCTGGACCTCTTGGCCCTCAACCTGAGCAAGAAACCCATCGCCTTATCCGGCAATATTGACCTGAACCTGCTCGGTACCGACTTCAGCGTGATGGAAGGCCGGGTTGAGCTGGACAGCTTTGAGATTCTGGTGGATACCGTCGTAATTACGGTAGACAGCCTCCTGGCCTACTCCAACTTCAACGAAGACGGGCAAAAGGTGGTAAAGCTGGAAAGCGACATTGCACGGGGAGAGCTGGTGGGGCGTTTTGACCTGGAAGAAGTAGCACCCAGCCTTACCGGTTTCCTGGTAGAGCATTACCCGAGCTGGGCCCGTAGGTTGAAGATTAAGCCTCCGCGGAGCTTGCCCGCGCCCAACCGTTTCAGTTTTGACCTCAGCGTATTTGATTCTCGGGGGCTGAACCGGCTGATCACGCCAAAATTAGGTGCCTTAATAGATGTAGACCTGCGGGGAAGTTATGACGGCTTTAAGGACAGTTTGGTAATGGAGCTCACCGCTCCCAACGTAAGCTTCGCGGAATTTCGTTTTGTCGACTTCATCCTCCGCACCAGCAGTGATAAAGGAGAAGGCGACCTGGGGCTGGCCGTAGATTCTACTTTCACCAACGGCCGCCACCTGCTCAACCGGGTTACCCTTCTGGGGCTTCTGGACGACGAACTGATTGATTTCGGCATTACGTATGGCGGCGACGCGGATAATATTCTGCTGGATAAGATCAACCTTGATGGTGAGCTGCGCTTGCCGGACAGTCTGAACTTTGAGCTTCGCTTTGATGAATCCCAACTGGAGATATTTCAGCAACGCTGGAACATCCAACGGGGCAACTACATCGTATTTGGCCCTCAGTACGTAGACACCCAGAACTTTGCCTTGCGCAGCAGCCGTGGGGCCGTGGGCAATAATGATTATCGGGAAATCCGACTGAACAAGCTCGGTGACGACGGCCTTAAGCTTGACCTCATCAATATGGACCTTTCGCTGATTGATTCTATCTGGGATTACCCCCAACTGGACTTTAGTGGAGACATCGATGTCTCCGTCTCCGTAGCGGATGTATTCCGTCAGGAAGGTTTGCGCGCCCAGCTGCGCTCGGATACTTTCCTGATGAACGAGGAAGACTACGGCTACCTCCGCATTGATGCCTCCGCCCCCAACCCAAAAAGTAAGCTCACCGCTTACCTGAACCTGAACCGGGACACGGCCCAGCTGATCGCCGAAGCGACCTACAACCTCGCCGACCTCGTAGATAGTGACCCACTGCCGGAGGAACAAAAGAAACACCTCGACCTAAGTGTGAACATCAATGGCTACCCTCTTGACCTGGCTAAATACTGGGTTGGGGGTTCCGTATCCAACATCACGGGGTCTTTCAACGCGGAACTCAACGTGAAGGGGCCACCCAAAAAGCTCGATGTGGAGGGCTACATCGACGCGCTCGGCGGTGCCTTCACCATCGATTACCTAAAGACCCGCTACCGCTACTACCAAAGCCGGGTGGAGATCAACAACGAGCTGTTTGACATCACGGGGACAAGACTGATTGATCGCTACGGTAACAACGCCACCCTGAGCGGTGGAATTACCCACAACCGGCTGAAGAACCTCGGCATTGATGCCCAGATCAACACCGACCGCTTTCTTGCCCTGGATTTGGCTCCGGGGGAAAACCCCAACTTCTACGGTGTTGCCATCGGTAGTGGGCTGGTGAAGTTTACCGGTGACTTTAAACAGACGAACATATACGTGCGGGCAACGGTGGGTAAAGACTCGAAGCTATCCATCCCCGTAGACTACGGTGCCGAGGCGGGCTCGATCGACGATGTACGCTTCGTCAACAAAAGTCTATTTGTAGAAGACAAGGTACCGGAAATCATCAAAGAACCTACCGGCGTCAGCCTGGAAATGGAACTTTTCGTAACTGAAGAAGCCGTGGGTGAAATCATCTTTGACGAAGAAGTCGGGGATATTCTGCGCGGGCAGGGCAACGGCAACCTCACCCTGAGAATTCCGCGAGACGGCGACCTGCAAATGTTCGGCACCTTCACCATCGCCCGTGGGAGTTACCTGTTTACCTTCTACGACATCATCAATAAGGAGTTCTCCGTCCGGCCCGGCGGTACCGTCGTTTGGACGGGAGACCCCTTTGAGGCGCGCATCAACATTGCCGCAGACTACGAAAACCTGAAGACGCCAATCCTGAACTTCATTCAGGAGTACCTGGTCGGTGACGTAGACAACACCCTGACCAACGAAGCCAGCCGCGCTACGGACGTAGACCTATCCCTTAAGCTCGCGGGCCTCCTGACCAAACCGGACATCAACTTCGACATCGGCTTCCCCAGCCTCGATGGCCAGCTGGAAAGCTACGCCAACAATAAACGGCGACTGTTGCTGCTGGACCAGAACGAGCTCAACCGGCAGGTTTTCGGGTTGATCGTTGCGGGGCAGTTTCTGCCTTCTGACCTATCCATTGGTTTTGGGGATGCCGTCGTTAATACCGTAAGTGAGTGGCTGTCCAATTACGTCAGCCTGCTCCTGAACGACCTGGTGAAGAATGCCTTTGGTGAAGATGCTTTTATTTCTTCTTTCAACTTCGATGTTGCCTACAATAATTACCGCAACGCCAGCCTGAACAGCAACACGGCCAACAGCCGTGGCTCCGCCTTTGAGTTTTCCCTGAGCCGGGATTTTAACGATCGTTTTACCCTGCGGCATGACCTCAACGTGCTTAACAACAACAATAGTGACATCCTTGCTTCCGGGACTTTTGTTGGCAACAACCTGGTTTTGGAATACGTCCTCAATGATTCCCGCACCCTCAAGCTGAGGGGCTACGAACGCCTGCAACCAGACATTGCGGGTGGGCGGCGCATACAGGTGGGTACCGGCTTGAGTTGGCGGCGCGAGTTTGACACCTTCCGGGAGTTTTTTGACGGCTTTAAGAAGGATGTGGAGCGTACGCAGCGGTAGTATCTAAAGTTAGCTCGTTCAGCCCGTAGTAACCTCACCCCAACCCCTCTCCAACAAGCCTCGCCTCTGGCTCGGCGGAGATGGGCTACTATGAAGAAAACGCTTCGCGTTTCGATGGTAAAAACCCGTAAAGGCGCAAAGCCGTCAGATTAGACAGCCCATTCCTAAAGCCGTCTACTTTAGACAGCGAAATAGCCTCAGTACTCCTCAACAATAACTTAAGATCTACGGGAAGCCTTTAACCTTCATTGCTGCTCCGTGAGCGCCAAAAGGACCCGCTTCACCTCGCCAGCCAAGTCTTCCCACACCCTGAGCGCATCGATGCCCAGCACCCGAAAGCCAGCGGTTTCCAGTTCCTGGTGGCGTGCGTTTTCCGTTTCATTGCTGGCCAGGCCGGGGAGACGGCCGTTGAGCAAGAGCACCGTTTTCTTGCCCGAGGGAGACTGCAGTACGAGGGGTAAAAAGGTGTCCCGCCACGGAACATGATGCTCAAAAAAGTAGTCGGGGAGCTGGCCCTTAAGAACGGCTCCAAAGCTTGTAGCCAACGGATGAGGAGCGGGGTCTGACAGCCCACACCGCAGCCTGACCTCACGCCCGATTGCGATGAGCGCTTCGTGGTCAAAAGGCTCAGTCTCCGAGGCTTCGGCGGCGCGCAGTAGTGCCGATGTTATAAAAGCACCGTTGAAGCCATCGCTCAGTAAGCCCTGCGTGATTGCGTTGGGCGTAAGGTCATGAAAGTAGGTAATCACGGGCGCGCAAAAAACCAACGATTCCCAACCGGCAAGGAGCACCTTTTCTTCCGCTGCGTTCAGCACCTCCGGTAGAAAGACATTTATTTCCGTAGTCGTTCGTCCGGTCCATTCACTTAAGGGTATCCACGGGGTATGCTCAGCGAGTTGTAGCAGCACACTCTGCTCAGGTCCTGCCGGAGGAGCATCCACCTTACAAATTCGCCACTGCGGCGGATGCAGCAGTTGAAACGGCTGAAAGAACACCAAAACCGGGTTTCGATATCCACTCACAGCGAGGTGCATAGCGGATTTGTCTGATAAGGGCGCAACCGAGTACATCCTTGGGTCTTGGTCTGCGTTCGGTTTATCTGTGTCACTGAAGTCCAGGAATAAATCCTCCGGCCCGGCGTTTCGGGGCCAGGGTGCTTCGGGGGGTAAAAAGGTGATGTTTTCTTGCTTGAGTTGAAGGATATTTTCAGTCATCCCCTTCTCTTTAGCATGCGAACTTGGCTTTTGGTAGAAACGCTCCGGGCGGTGTTCGCGCTCCAGGCAGCGTTCAAAGTACCAGCTGCTGAAGGCGGCTTCCCAGTCCTGCGGCGGCAGTTCGAGGAGCGGGGCCAGTAACCTGCGCAGGTGAGCGGGTTGGGCGTACCAAAAATGACGCCGTTCGTAGAACATGGGGAGTTCGTTCATGTGGCGTTTGGTGTTCCTCAGCTTATCCAGTAAGCTGCCAAGCTGCTGCAATTGCCGGGGCGTAGTTGCCGCATCCGTCAACCGTAGGGGTAGCTGGTACAAGCCAGCCTCATCAACTTCCCGCAGGAGTTCGTTTAGCCCCTTTTCAAGTTCTTGTAGCACCTCCGCATTTCCGTGGTTCGGGCTAACGGTTAGTGCATTGAGGGATAAGCCGTCGGTCTTCAGGGTTCGGGTTAGTGTTCGGAAGGCGGAGTTAACGCCCTCCTGCTCGCTCTTTACTGCGGTCCGCAGGTCCTCGAAGGTATGCTTGGTTGCGCTTCCCCCAGTGCGGGCGAGGTAATCTTGCTGGTAGGCGATCCAGTTTATCGAAAGCTTAGCGACTCCCTTTTTTCTTGCACGGCCGGTCAGCTTTTTCACTTCAGCAGCTTCGGCCGTTAGTACTTCTAGCACAGTAGTCTTTGCCCTCAGCTCTTGTCGTTTCTCGGTCGCCTGGGAGCGCGCATGGCCGTTGATGGCGAGTAAATATTTACGGTGCAGCTCCTCCCCTCTTTCCAGGTATCCTTTGAGGCATTTTTGAATAAAGACGGTACTCTCCTCAAGGCTTCGGTGCCTGAAGAAACCCGTATTCAGGTCTTCCAGGCCATTGCTTACTTCCGGTAATTTCTCATAGCGGCGTAGTGCCCCGCGTAGGCGTTCCAAGAGGTCCAGGTATTCCGCAGGAAAAAAAGTAAACCCTTCGGTTGAAATAAAGGGACTGAGAAGGTTTTTTTCCTCCCCTTCTCCTTTCTCCAGCCAGAGGCCTACCGTCTCTGAAAACGAGTATTCGCCAAAGAATGAGCGCTTTGCATACTCGATATCATTTTTTTTCAAAAATAATTCTTCCTTTTCCTGCCCGGAAGGAGCCCCCCCCCAAGCGGCTTTAGCGATCATGGAAGAGAACACTTCCTCCGGCATAAGCTCTGCCAACTTCACCCACACCTTGCCTCCCAAAGCCAGTGTAGCACTAGCTTTCAGCGCACACCATGTATATTTTCCGGGCCCACGAGCCCGACGAACCTGGTTCGCTTCAGGCACAAACCCAGCGTATATCTCGGGTAAGTTTTCGTTTAAAATTGAAAATATCATAAATTCATTCTGTTCTTATGAATGCAACTTTTCATACCTTTGGTGAGGTCATTAGGCAACGGCAACACCGCGAAAGTACCTTTCAGTAGTTTGTCTTAGCTGTTTTTGCGGCCTTTGGAAGGCTATTTTAATAGGTTTTCTTCTGAAATCGAAACAATATCCCTGCTTTCAAGTAACAAAGAAAGTGACCTTTTTTACACGGACTCTGTTTTTACACCACATTTTACATTCGGCCCGATTGTATTTCCGTAAATCTATTGCTTATGAACCGCGTTGCCGTAATTCTAACTGACGCTGAACGTCGTATCCTCTGGGTAAACCAGGATTTTGAAGTCGTAACCGGCTACGGTATTGGCGAAGTGATTGGCCGTAACCCAGGGAAAATTCTCCAGGGTCCCAAAACCGAACCCGATGCCCTTCAGCGCATCCGGGAAGGCCTGGCCAGTGAAGAATCCTTCAAGGAAACCATCACCAACTACCGTAAGGATGGCCAGCCCTACTCCTGTACGCTCGTTATTCACCCGATCCATAATACAGAAAATAAAATCGTCAACTACCTCGCCTTTGAGGTCAACAACGATCAGGTGCCTAACCATCACCGGATCTCGTTGCTCAACATCAAAGACCGCTACCGGACCAGTAGCCTGCGCGGCCTGGAGGAAATTCGTCTTTTTGAGCGCATCAAAGAAGTGATGGTTAAGGAAGAGCTCTACCTCAACCCCGACCTGACACTGCGCAAGCTTTCTCAGCGTTTAGACACCAATACGAAGTACCTCAGCCAGGTCATCAACCACCACGGAGGTAGCAACTTCCTTTCGTTTGTGAATGGCTTCCGGATCAATGCGGTCATCAAACGCATTAAGGACGGAGAGTTCCGCCAACACACCTTCTTCGGCATCGCGCAACGGTGTGGATTCAAGAACAAGAGTACCTTCTATAAGGTCTTTCGCGACATCACCGGCAGCACCCCGAAGGCTTACGGCGAAAAGATAGCCCACCAGCTGACCAAGTAGTCATAGTACACTCGGTCACTTCAGGTGATTTTCAAAATTGTGGCAAGTTGAGCTTTGATTCCGCTTCGCCCCTGACCAGAAGTGACCGAGCGGCCCGCTTCGACGAAAATTGTCGCAACGAAAATTTCATCTCTGGTAGCCGAGGCTACTATAGCTCACACCAGCCGCCCGACCAGGCCCAGGACTTCATCCCGGACCACCCGACAGGTTACCGCAGAGTCGTAATCGAGCCCGCCATCGGGGTCATAATCAAAGAAAGTCGCCACGTCTCCCTCCAGGAAAGGTTTGCGCTCGTACTTGTTTACGTAGCGGCTGTTTCCGGCATCTTCTAACCAGAGGATGTTGTCTGGTAATTCTTGCATAAGTAAGTTCATATTGTTTACGAAGACAAAGAATACGGGTAACAACCAATCCGGAAAACCGACCTGGCACCTGCGGCTGCGCCCTAAAAGTGTTCGTTATTTCACGCTAAACCACTCCCGAGCGGACCGTGCCGGCAGCACCGTTGCGGATATCCGGCCTTCCGCTACCAGGAAGTACTCTTCAATTTCTGCGGCGGGCAATGAGGTGGTATAGTTACCATCGGCTTCCGCTGTGAGCTGGTGGTAGGTGAACGTTCCCACGCCTTTCGCCCGGTGGGCCACCCAAACCGGTTGGCCGGAATCCCCTTCTTCCAGCGAGACGGACACGACGACCTGATCTCCGTCTTTTATGGCGGAGTGATCCGCGATGGTCGGTACGGGCTGCGCGTAAAGTTTGTGCGCTTTCAGGTAAGCGCCACGTTTTTTAAAAAATTCTTCGACCCCAATCACCTTACCGCCAGCGACCTCCACGGTACCGTGATAGTTCAGGGTATAGTTTTCGGTTGGGTAGAGCGGGTTGGGCTCCTGCACTACGAGGGAGGAGATTACGTCACGGATTTTCTTGGCTCGTTCGTCGTAGAGCCCGGTAGCGAACTGTTCGTCGTAGATGGTTCTCAGGTGCGCCACGTACATCTTGCGGTACAGCGGCTTATCGAACAGCCGCAGAATCAGCGGCCGGTCTTCGTTACGGTTGGAGAAATGGATGAAGGGGCTCAGCGTGATCAGTTCATCGTCGGAGAGGATACGCTTCTTGTCCAGCAGGCGGAAGCCGCCGATGCTCAGGTTGAGGTCCCAGACGATGGGCCGCCAGACGCCCGAGTCGTCTTTGAGCAGGTAGTAGTTGTGGCAGAACGCGCCGAGGTAGCTGTCTAAGTTGGCCAGGGCGTTATCGAAGGCGAGCATCCAGAGGGTTTCGTCGACGTTGAGGATCTCGTTCAGGTCCAGTTTTTCGTCCGTTACGGCCTCGCTCAGGTCCATAAGTTCGGCCCAGCCGTAGTCTGATTTTTTCAGTTCGTAGCGGGCGGCGTAGCAGGCGGTATCGCGGCCAATGTAGGCCAGGTTGGCCCCGATGCCGGGCGGGCAGGTATCCGGGGCGTTCTCCTTGCTTTCCGGGTCGCATTTGAACATGATGCCGTTGGTGGTGGCGAACTCTTCGGCCCAGAAGTTTTGGTCTACCGATTCCGTGAGGTTGTACAGGCCGTAGTACTCCCCGTCTACCGTCAGGCGGGCGTAGTTGCATTCGGGGGCGGCCATATAATCGCGTAGCACCTGATAGCTCAGTGTTTCGCGCAGATAACTGGGGTCGCGAAAGAGGTTGCTAAGTTTCAGGGTTTTGTATTTTCCGTTTACGCTTTGCTCTTTATCGGTATAGCTCACTTTGATGTTGAAGGGCAGTTTTTTCTTCTCGGCCTTGGCTGGCGCGAAGTAAGAGCTGTTACCTTTCAGGCGTACGCCTACGCTGTCGTACGTAACGCCGTCTACCTTCAGGGTAGCGGTTACGCGTTTTTTCTGTAGTTGCTTCTTCCAGGCGTTGAGTTTCTTCTTCCAGTTGCCGTCGTGCATTTCCAGCTCGATTTCCACGATGTGCTCTAGTGCGTAGAGTTCTTCCTGGGCGGGGAGTAAGGGGGAAAAAGCTAAAAGGAAGAAGGGAAGGGCCACCAACCTTTTCCACCTTTCTTCCTTTCCACCCTTTCTATTTAGGGCG
>CAYWMW010000011.1:0-8392 GCA_964458975.1 uncultured Lewinella sp.
GCGTTTTAACGGTAAAAACCCGTTACGGGTTAAGACCATCAGATTAGACAGCCTAGGTTTAGACCCATTCGGCCGACGAGCCACCGCCGAAGGCAGCAGCGTAGTTCACCTGCGCAAGGCTCGGCGGACGAATTAGAAATCCTCGCCGAGATGAAACGTTTGCAGACCCCACCCTTGAAGTGTGGTGTAAAACTCGCCAGTCGAATTCTTTTTTGTCCTTTCAAATAGAGACTAATATCATTGATTCGGACGATTGTTATCTCCGGGCAAAAGCCATCGGGCGCAAACCAAATTGTCGCTTTTTTGGCCCCCTAGCCCCCAAAGGGGGAACAAAAAGCGACAATTTGGTTTGCGCCCAAGCCATCCACGGCGTACAACAAAAAAAATCACCCGTCGAGTTTGGACGCCGTACCGACGAGCTACCCCATCCACCCCAACAGCGCATCCACCAGTTTATCTGCCTCGGGGCTAATGTTCGCTTCCGGTTTTTTGCCCTTACCTTTCTTCGCACCCGCTGCCGAGCCCAAATCATTTTCCTTGGTCATGCGTACAACCTCCGTCTTGCGCTCTTCCGCCTCCCCGCGCGCCAAGCCAAGCAACCGCTGCCGGTCAAACTGGCTAAAGTCGGCAAACGTCCGCCGGAGCAACGGCAGGATGTTCTCAAAATCTTCCCAGACGAGGCCCGCTACCCAGTCATTAACCAGCGCCCAAAGCGGCGGATAATGGAATAAGAGCTGCCCGCTGCCGTGCAGGAAACCACTCAGCCACTGCGCCACCGCATGGGCTCCGTTGGCCGCCGAAAGGGACCGGGAGAACCGCCGGGCGGCCTCTTTGTCGTCCAGCATCTCGTGGTCATAAAGGAGGCGTACGGTATGCCCTTCGATGAGGGGATGAACGCCACCGGCCGCTGCGGTACGCCGCAGCCCGCCCGTCCAGACCTCGGTGTGCTGCTCGTTGTCGAGCTGCGCCAGGGCGTAGTTGGCGGCGGCCAGGTGCTTCAGTAATTCGTCGGCTTGCTCGTCGTCGATGTTTGTCGCGGCGGCGGGTAGGCCGGCGGCTAAGCGCGGGAGCAGTTCATCGATCACAAGCAACAGCGCCGTAGTATCCGTCTTGCGGGAGTCTCCGTAGCGGGAGGTCTGTACCAGGGTGGGCAAGGCGGCCAGCAAAGAAGCGACATCGGTCGTCTCCGCAGCCCGGTCGCGCAGCAGTTGCATCAGCTCCGGTACCACCCCGGGGATGTTGGCCCGGAGGCAATCAAGGGTGAGCTGGGCGAGCGGACGAACGGTTCTCAGCTCCGCCGCTTTTTCCCGGGCGTAACGCCCCGCCGCAATGGCAAGTGTGTTGCCGTAGCTGGCGCGCTCAATCAGGAAGAGGCTGTACTCCGGTTGCCACTCCAGGAGCCAGATTTCCTTGAAGCTGCTCAGGCTGTCCGGGCCGGAAGGCTGGAGCTTGCCCCAGGTAATTTCGAGCAGGTTCAGCCGGTGGAGGAGATAGCTTTTGCGCATGTCGTTCGGGGCGCGCAGGTCGATGAATCCGCGGGGGTCTTTCTTGGTAGCCTTCAGGTACTGCTCTCCGGCGGTTTCCCAGTACTTGGCCATGCGGGTACTTTTCAGCTCCCGGTTGAGGTCTTGGAGCAGCGGGACGGTGGTTACGTCGGGTGGTACAAAACCAACGGTAGTGCCGATGGTCAGTTTTTCGTGGATGACGGCAAGGCGCTCGGGGCGGCCAGCGGCCAGGGTTCCGAGTAGAGCTTGTTCGAGTTCCTGGATGCCGGGCTGCTCGTGCTCGCGCAGGGTGGCGAGCATTTTGGCCAGCGCGACGCCTTCGGTGGCCATGGCCGGGCTGGCGTCGAAGCCTTCTTCGCGGAGGAGTTGGGCCGCCGTTGCCATCCAGCGGTCGGTGGCGTTGGTGGGGAAATCGTGTACTAGTTGGTACCAGTTCGGGCTGGCCACGCCCGCACCGTAGCCTCCTGCCCGCGCCAGGCGCGGGTAAGACCAGGGTACCCAGGCGGCGGCGACCTTTACCTTAGGCAAACCCTTCAGGATGGCTTTGTCCGCAGATGCTTTGTATTTCAGAGGATCGGTAACGGCTGGCCCGTGCCAGGCCCCGACGACGATGGCGATGCGCTCGGCACCCGTTTTGATGGCTTTGCGGATTTCGGTACGCATGAAGGCTTCGCGGCGCTGGTTCTCGTCGTCCGAAGCGGAGGGGAAGGTCTCGCGCAGTTCGCCGACCATGCTCAGGAGGGCATCGAAGACGGCGAGGGAGTCTTCGTGGCCGCGCTCCAGGGTTGCGTCCCACCAGGCTTCGGAGTCTTTGTAGCCAGCGAGTTCGGCCATCAGGGAGAGCGGATCGCGCCGGAGCTGCTGGCGGAGTTGCTTGCGGGTTTTTCCGGGCAAAACGGAAGGCTCTTCTACGGGCGGTTCTTCGGTGACGAAGAGGGTAGGGGGTACGGCGACGGAGCGTTTCGCCAGGTAGTTCCGCGCGGGTAGATCAATGGGCCAAACGTCTACGTCGTGTTCCACGGCCCAGTCAATGGCCTGGTACTCGGGGCTGAAGCTGGAGAAGGGATAAAAACTGGCCCGCTCAATGTCTTTCGCGTCGTAGAGAACCAGGGCGACGGGTGGGCGCAGGCCGCTGGTGACCACCTCACGCAGTACTTTGTCCGCATCCGCAGGCATCTCGATCAAAATCAGATCGGGAGTATACGCCGCGAGTGCGGCGCGGAGCCGCCGGGCGGAACCGGGGCCGTGGTGTCTTATGCCGAAGGTTTTTAGCTGAATGGTGAGATGGAGTTTACAGTCGTTTGGCTTTTATTCCTGATTGTAGTTAACAAAAAATGATCTCGAAAGTTAGAACCATCGAATTCTCGCTTTAAATCAGTTCTGTTCAAAATAATTCACCCTGAACACATAACAGAGTCCTTCCGTTATCCCTACTGTGCACAAGTATTCTAAACTCAAAGACCCCGGAACATTATGAACCGCGAAAGTCTGAAAAACTCAGGTTTGCTGGAACAGTATATCCTCGGCCTTACCAGCCGAAAGGAGTCCTTGCTGGTGGAGCGAGCCCTGGAGTCAACCCCCGGTGCGCGCGAAGATTTTGAAGCCCTTCGGCAGGAATTGGACGATTATGCGCTGAGTAACGGAATGTCCGCTCCGCTGGAAGGCGGAGAAGTCCGATCTGCCGCCGACTACGAAGACCTGGACCACGAGATGATACAAGCGATGACCCAAAGAAACCATTCTCTGGTAATTTGGCGCTACGCATTAATGGCGGCTTGTTTAGTATTGCTCTGTGTTTCTGGCTACCTGTTCCGTCTCAGCGAAACCAATAAATCTGATGTGGTAACCGAAAAGGCCCACCACGCCCAAGACAACAACGCCCACGAACGGGCACTGAAACACCTGGAGGAAACGGCCCCGGACTGGAGCGAACTGAGGTCAATCAAGTCTTCCTCAGCCCACGGAACGGTAATTTTGCACTACCTCGACCAGCATAACCTGGTTTTTTTAGACCTGTCTCACGCCCGGCCGCTCAATGACGAAAACGCCTACTTTGTCTTCATGGGGGACTTCGGCCCAAAGGCAGACATGATTGTGCCACTTGGCCATCAACTGAATCTCCACCCGGTTGTGTTGCCCGAAGGAGTGGACGAACTGAAAGTTTTTAAGTGGGACCTGAACGAGGCTACCCGACAAGTAGACCTTCAGCAAGATTTGGTGGCGGCATTATCCTTGCCATCAGAATAGATTTCGAAGATTAAATCAGAAACATTTGTCGTTAAAATTTTATAATTTCCTTGGTTTTTAACAAGGAGTTGTGCTTATTGTGTTCTATTCCATGAGCAGCATTGTCACCGTTTTTATCAAATTTTAATCTACTCACCAATGACTATGTTGTACGCTTTTTTATTCGCATTCGCCATCGGTGGAGGCCTAAGTTTGTCTTCTGCCCTTTTTGATGGAGTACGCCATCTTTAATAACTGGAAGTCTTATTCAAACCTTCACGGATTTTTGTGTCACAATAAATCCAAGCCCGGCTGAACGTTTCTAGTCGGGGTTTTGACGAAATCTTCCCCCCTTCACGACCGCTTCTGGCAACAGGAGCGGTCGTGTTTATTTCAGTGTTCCTTAGTTTTGCAGCGAAGCGGGCCGTTCGTGCCGTATCTTTAACCGTACCCAGTATTTAGAAATACCCCTTGCAGCCGTTAATCCCCCCATTTATTCAGCAGCGATTGCTGACTGGCCAACTCTCCGGAGACATCGTCGGTTTCACGATGAATATCGACCTGTCGGGGTTTACCCCTTTGACGGAATCTCTGATGAAGGAAGGGCCGGTAGGCGCTGAGCGGCTCTCCCTTATACTTAATGAGATTTTCGAGCCCATCGTCGCCCTCGTTTACGCCAGGGGTGGTTTCATTCCTTACTTTGCGGGGGATGCTTTTACGGCAGTATTTCCGGGGAACCTGGATCGCCTCCACGCTATTCACCTGCTGCATACGGCGGATAAGGCCCGGACATTATTTGAGGAAAGAGACAATCGTTTTGGGGAATATACCATTGGTGTGAAGGCTGGCATTGCGGCGGGAACGGTGAACTATGGGATCGTGGGGGATGGCCTACGCGCTTTTTACTTTAGCGGTAAGGCGATTGATCAGGCCGCTTACTGCCAGATGCAGGCCAACCAGCAAGACATCGTGATGGACGAGACCATGCACACCTTGCTGGAAGATCAGTCCATAGTAGCCGAAGAGGTGAATGCTGGCGCTTATCGTGTTGTTGGCGAAGTCGCTAACTTTCTGGACGATGTTGACTACCCTCCGCTTGAGTTGCCCGAAGTTAGCGCGGAGACGGCAACAACTTTTCTCCCTCCTGAAGTAGTACGGTACGATCAAACCGGCGAATTCAGAACGGTGGTTTCCACCTTTCTCGCTTTTCACGAAATCGGTACCCATGAAGAGCTGGATGCCTTTACTACAATAGTACTCAATCAGGTAAATGACTTTGGGGGGTACTTTAAAGAAGTAGACTACGGAGACAAGGGCTCTCTGATGGTGATCTTCTTTGGCGCTCCAGTGTCTTATGAAAACAATGCGGTGCGCGCGCTAGAGTTTTGCCTCACGCTTAAGAGTGAATTAGAGTCGTTGCGGGAAGAAACACAGGCGTCTTTTCGTTACCGAATGGGCCTGACTGTTGGAACGGCCTTCACCGGTATCGTTGGTGGTCAGGAACGGGCACAATACGCCTGCGTGGGCAACCAGGTCAACCTGGCCGCAAGAATTATGGGTTCTGCGGACTGGCATGATATTCTGGTGGACGAAGAACTGGCAAAAGCACCACACTTCAGGTTTCAGCTCAAGGGGGATATTCACTACAAAGGCATTCAGGGCGCCGTCCCTACGTTTTCTTTGAACGGCCGCCGGCAGTCGTTAGGCAAGCCCAGTTACGGTGGCGAACTGGTGGGCCGGGAAAAAGAGATAGGAGAACTTCTGGAATTTGCCCAGCCGATTTTTAAGGGAGAGCGTGCGGGCCTGGCCTACGTGCTCGGAGAGGCCGGAATTGGGAAGAGCCGCCTCACTCATGAAGTACACCGCCAACTAAATCAGGACCAGGCGGTAAACTGGTTGCTGGCCAGTGCGGATCAAATATTGCGCAAGCCGTTTAATCCGTTTACCTATCTGCTACGACGGATGTTCCGGCAGAGTATTGATCTGGCGGGCACACAAAACGAACGGCGTTTTCAGTTCAGGATCAGCCAGCTGAAGCAAAGCTTGCGCCGCCTGGAACAGACCCCCGCCGTAAAGAACACCATGCTGGAGTTGGAACGGACGGAATCCGTCCTGGCTGCCCAATTAGGCATCGCACCGTTAAGGTCGCTCTGGACGCAGCTAGACGCACAGGGCCGCTACCAAAACACCATCGCGGCCATCGTTAACCTACTGGTGGCCGAATGCATGATCCAGCCCACCGTGCTGGAACTCGAAGATATTCACTGGATTGACGACGACAGCACGGCCGTCATCCGCGAGCTCATTCGGCAAACCAAGGGCTTACCTTTTCTCATTGTTGCAACTTCCAGGGCAGAGGATGATGGGACTTACCCCAAGCTCATCCCCGAGAAAACGAGAACGAATACCGGCCTGAAAACCATCATGGTTGAAATCAGCGCGCTGGGCGAAGATGCCGTGCGGAAACTTGCGGAGGTAACCCTCGGTGCGCCCATCGGAGACGACGGCCTGGAAACGCTGCTCCGGGCCACCAACAGCAACCCGTTCTACCTCGAACAAGTGCTCGAATACTTCCGGGAGAACGAGCTGTTGATTACCGGAGAAGACGGTGCCCTGCACCTGAGCGACGAAAGCATTAAGCTCTCTACAAGTATCACCTCCATCCTCACTTCCCGGATTGACCGCCTATCGGACATGGTCCGGGAAACGGTGAAGGCCGCAGCGGTAATTGGGCGGGAGTTCGACATTCCCGTGCTCTCCGAAGTGATTCGGGAAGACACTGGCCTGGATTCCGCTGAAGAAGTAATGACGATGCTCCGCGCGCAAATCGAAGTAGCCGAAAAGGGGCAGATCTGGAGCGCGATGAACGAACTCCGCTACATCTTCCGCCACAGCCTGCTGCGCGAAGCGGTGTACAGTATGCAGTTGACGACGCGGCTGCAGCAACTCCACCGCCAGATCGCCTGCGCCATCAAAAAGCTCTACGTTGACAACATCGAGGAACGCTACGTAGACCTCGCTTTCCACTACGAACAAGCCGGAGAAAAAGAGGAAACCATCGAGTACCTCGGCAAGGCGGCCAACTACGCCCGGGCCAACTTCCAGAACCAACAGGCGCTCGACCTCTACGAGCGGCTCATCGAAAAATTTGCCAACCAGGACGACCAGGAACTAACCGTAAATACCCACATCAACCGGGCCAAAGTACTCGAAATCGTTGGCCGGTGGGACGAGGCCCAAAGTGCCTACGAACAGGGCCAACGCATCGCTAAGGCTAGCCGCGACATCGTTCTGTTGGGCCGCACCAACAACCACCTCGGTAAGCTGCACACACTGAAGGGGGACTACGAAAAAGCAATGAACTTCCTGCGCATCGCCGCCGGGCTCTTTGAATCCGTAGACGATATTTTCGGCATCGCCCGGACCCACAGCAATATGGGCAACCTGTACTTCAGGACGGCACACTACCAGGACGCGCTGACGTACTACGATAAATCACTGAACAATGGCTTCAGTGCCGCCGGAACCGCCAGCGCTGCCGAAACCATCAGCCATCTTGGCCTGACGCACATGAACCTTGGAAATTACTCCGAAGCCATCCGGGTAGTGGAAGAGCAGATCCCGCGCCATCAGGAAAATCAGGATACCATGGGCCTCGCGAGCCTGCATACGAACCTGGGCATCATTTACTTCGAGAGCGGCGATTACGAAAAGGCGAAAGAACATCACTACGCTGGCCTTGAACTCGCCAAGGAGCTGGGCAACAAACGCTTGCAGGCCATCGGCCTCGGTAGCCTCGGGAGTGTTTTTGAACGAGAAGGAGACTACGAAAAAGCCTTTGAGCACTTCATGAAAGACCTCCACATCTGTCAGGAACTTGGAGACCGCCAGGGCATCGCGGTGGTAGAAGGCCTGGTGGGAGACATCAACAGCGTGATGGGCAACTTCACGAAGGCCATCCAGCACCTCGACCGGAGCCTTAGCGTCAGCCGGGAGCTGGGGTACCGTAAGGGGGTGGCCAAGGCCGTCAACACCCTGGGCGACATCTACTTCCTCCAGGGCCAGATGGACATCTCTTTGATGTACTACGACCAGGCGATCGAGATCGCCCGCAGTACCAACAATCGCCTCGTACTCGGCGCCAGCCTGGAGGAAAAAGGCCGGGTGTTACTGGCGGATAACCAGCTGGAAGCCCTGCGTGCCGTAGAGACAGAGGCCGGTGAAATCGCCGAAGACCTGGGCAATCCGGATTTACTCAGTAGCGTCCGGCTGCTACAGGCCAGGGCACTTGCCGCCTACGACCCTAAAAATACTGAAGCAGCGTTGATGGCCGTAGAAGAGATTCTGAACGATGAAGAATTGTCTGCTGAACAGCGTGCGGAGGCCTACCTCGCCCGCTTCCGCATCAGTGGGGGCATCGATGAGGAGGCCCGGAAAACGGCGCTTGAACTTTACGAAGTGCTGTACGCTGAAACACCGAAGTTCGTCTTCAACTACAATTTGTCTATCCTGCGTGGAGAGCGGGCTTTTTAGGGCGCGGCCGCAGGTGCGGAGTAAAGGATAAAAGGAGCAAGGGAAGAAAGGGTTGGGGATATGCTTCAGCACTTCAACCCTTCTCTCCTTTTTACCCTTACTCCCTTAAACCCTTACTCCCTCCCTTC
>CAYWMW010000011.1:8492-31916 GCA_964458975.1 uncultured Lewinella sp.
CCCTTACTCTGCACCTGCGGCCGCGCCCCCCCAAAACGCAACCTGAAAACTTTTGCCCAACCCGCTAAGTTTAGTTCACATGGCCCGCAATTACCCCGCAAAAATCCTACTCTACGGCGAGCATACCGTGCTGCGTGGCGGTAGTGGTTTGGCGGTGCCATACCCCGGCCTGGCCTTGCAGTGGAGCCGCAGTAAACCCGACGAACGCCTGCTTGCCTTTACCGACTACCTGAAGGTCGCCATCCCCCAGGACCTCCTCCAAACCAGCCTGCTGGAAGACCACCTGCTGGAAGACTGGCGGCTCTCGGGAAACATCCCCACCGGCTACGGCCTGGGCAGCAGCGGTGCCGTCTGCGCCGCCATCTGGGACCGCTTCGCCACCGAAAAAGGTAAAGCTCTGGGCACCGAAGAACTGCGCAACGTGCTGGCCCGCATGGAGCAACACTTCCATGGCCAAAGCTCCGGTACCGACCCCCTGATTTGTTACCTGCAACAACCCGTCCTCCTCGGCGGCGGCCAACCACCCCGAACAACCCAACTACCCGAAAACTGGAACGAAGGTTTCTTCCTCCTCGATACCGGCATCGAACGCAAAGCGGCTGAGTTCATCCGCTCTTTCACCTTCCGCTACGACGCCGACGCGGGCTTCGCCCGTACCATCAATGAAGAATGGACCAACAGCGCCGATGCCGCTATTAACGCCCTCCTGACCGGAGACCGAAAAAAACTGTGGGAGCACACCGCCCGCCTCGCGGACTTCCAACTGCGCGAATTCTCCGACTTCATCCCCACCGACCTCCACGAAAAATGGACGGGCAAGGGCTACCAACTAAAACTCTGCGGAGCCGGTGGCGGAGGTATGATGCTGGGGCTGGGGACGGATCGGGAACTTGTAGAACAACAACTAGGTGAGGTGTACTGGATTTAGGTCTCCTCAAAAAGACTATACTGCTTACCTTCTTTCAGTAACCTGAAACTCTTCCGGTGGTGTTCCGTAGCGCCAAATTTCTCAATCGCCGCCCGGTGCTTGACCGTCGGGTACCCGGCGTTGGTATCCCAGCCGTACTGCGGGTAATCCTGATGGATGTTGCGCATGTATTCGTCTCGATGCGTCTTGGCCAGGATTCCGGCGGCGGCGATGCTCTGGTATTTCCCGTCGCCCTTGATCACGCACTCGTAGGGCATCTCACCGTAGGGTACGAAGAACTTGCCGTCGATGAGCAAAAACGCCGGTTTATGGCTGAGTGCATCCAGCGCCCGGTGCATCGCCCGGTAACTGCTCTGGAAGATGTTGAATTTATCCACCTCTTCCACGCTAAAACTCGCCACCTGCCAGGCGAGGGCTTTTTCCTCGATCCGTAACCGCAGTGCATCCCGCTGGCTTTCCTTCAGCTTCTTGCTGTCATTCAGGTCGGGGTCGCTAAAGCCCGGCGGCAGGATGACCGCTGCGGCAAATACCGGCCCGGCCAGGCAGCCGCGCCCGGCTTCATCACAACCCGCTTCTAAACGGTCTTTCTCTTTGTAGGGGAGTAGCATGGGGCTAAAGTAGGGTTTAGCCTTCAGAACTTAGCGTTTAGGGGTTGCCGAAGAATAATCTATCCGTCTAAAAAATGGTGCTCCCACTTCCAGTCTGACCTGCTGCCACTGAGACGTAGCTATGGCTATGTCTCAGCGTCATCAAATCAAACTGGAAGCGCGATCACTCATTTTCGCCAGAATACATTATTCTTCGGCAACCCCTTAGGCTACCGCTAATACGTGCGGTAGTCTAAACGCTAAAACCTAAATGCTAAGTGCTAATCCCTCCCATCCCAGTAGGTAACCCATCAATACTAACCGTATTCTTTTCCGCCCAGTAGTCTTCCATTTCCTGCTTACTTTTCTTCTCCGCCCAGTTGTTCAGCAGGTCCCGGTCTTCGTTGAAGTCCATGAGGGGAACGGCCATGCCGCAGCTGGTCTGTACCATCTCCACCTTCAGGTCAAAGATCTGCCGCGCACCGGGCAGGGGCGTAAAGTGCGCGAAGAGGTCTTGCCAGTCTGCATCTCCGGGATGAACCGCCCGTGCTTTCCCGTAGGCCCGCAGGATGAGCGGCGGCCCGGCCAGGGCGCACCACATGATGGTCATGCGCTCGTTCTCCAGCACGTGGGCGGCGGTCTCGTTGCCGCTGCCGGTTACGTTCAGCCAGGCGATTCGGTTGGGGGATAATACCTTCAAAGAATCCATTCCTTTAGGCGAACAATTTACCCGGCCCTCCGCCGGTGCGGTCGCTACGAAGAAGAGGTGCTGCCGCTGGATGAAGTCGGTTAGGCGGGCGTTTAGTTTTGAGAATTGTTTTGCCATTGAGGGGAGTTTTTTGATAGTAAACCAGTTCAGTAGAAACCAAATTTATGCGCTTAAAGCGTGATCTTTAAACAGCGCCCAAAAATTATGAAAAGAAAAAATGATGAGAGCTTATCATTGCCTCGTTTGTCAGTGACAATCCCCCTACCTTTGCGTCCTCAATAAGAACTTTCTTCCGATCAGCATTCAACGTTCAGCAAATCTGTCATTCCGAGACAAGAGCTGCTCCTGCGTTGAATGCTGTTCACTTTTTAATCCCTACCAGAACAAAAGATTCATGTCTTTACAGTACGACCCTACCAACCCCTGGCACCGCGTCCCCGTCGGTGAAAATGCCCCTGAATTGGTCAACGGTATCATCGAAATCCCGCGCGGAGAACGCGCTAAGTACGAGCTCGACAAAACCACCGGCCTCCTCAAAATGGACCGCGTGATCTACTCCTCCATGCACTACCCGGCCAACTACGGCTTCATCCCCCAGACCTACTGCGACGACGATGACCCGCTGGACATCATGGTGCTGACCCAGGCCCGCATCGTCCCGATGTGTCTCGTCTCCTGCAAGGTCATCGGCGTAATGCGGATGCTCGACGGCGGCGAACTCGACGATAAAATCATCGCCGTAGCCGAAAACGATATGAGCGTTAACCACTACAACGACATCTCCGAGCTGCCGCCCCACTTCAAACGGGAGCTGCAAACCTTCTTCGAAGATTACAAAAAGCTGGAAAAAAAGGCCGTCGTAATCGAAGACTTCCTCGATGCCAAAACCGCCAAGGAAATCGTCGTCAAAGCAGTAAAAGACTACCAGGCCCTGATGGGCTTCGCCCAGTTCTAGCATGGTTGCCCGGCCTTCAGGCCGTGCCGGTTCCCCGGTCTTCAGACCGGATTATCTTAAACCGATAACCGACAACCACCTCACCGCGAAGCCACCCACTGCCGCAAAAACACCCGGCAGCTCCGTTCACTTCCGCCCGCATCCACGGCGTACTGCATCTGGCTGATGGCTTGCTCCATAATCGCTACCGTCCAACTACCCGGTGCGCAACGGCACTCCGTGGCCTTATTGCTGCGTGAATTGTAGTACCCGACGGTGACGCAGATCGGCTCATCACTACGGCCACGACATTTCAGCGCGGCCCGTCTACCCGGTTCCGGCACAAACGTCTGGGCCGGGTAGTGCAGGTGGTGGGCGGGCAACTGCTTATGGCTAAGACTTCCCCCCCCGTCGCCGTGGATGCGAAGTACCCAACCGGTATGGTTTTTTACCTCCACGTAGTCCAGGTCCGCCAGCGGAATGGCCGTAGCCGGGCCGCTGCAATGCATCAGCGTAAAAACGAAGAGGGTAGCGGCAAAGTGGCGGATGAACATCGGGTGAAGATTGCGGTCAGAAATACTGATGCACAATGATGCCGTTTTGGTGGTTGGAGCGATTTGCCTCCGGCAAAGAGGAGGTCATGTGCTGCGCGCAAATAAAAAACCTCACAGAGTTCAACAGAGGTGTACACAGCGTTTAACAGAGCCGGGAATTTCCTGAACAAAACAACCAGCTAACGAAGGTGTTATGAACTCTGCCCGGCTCGCCAGACGAACAATACTCATCTCCGCCATAGACACGAAACAGCAGCACTCATTTGATACCATACGAAACCTACAAACTGAAAAACGGGCTAGCGGTAGTCCTCCACCACGACCCCAAGCGCACCGTCGCTGCGGTAAACGTGCTGTACAAAGTCGGCAGCCGTAACGATCCACCCGGCCGTACCGGCTTCGCGCACCTCTTTGAGCACCTCATGTTCGGTGGCTCCGAAAACGTGCCCGACTTCGACGAAGCCCTCCAGCTCGCTGGCGGCGAAAACAACGCCGTCACCGGGGCCGACCAAACGCTCTACTACGATATTCTGCCCGCGGATAACGTAGAAACCGCCCTCTGGCTCGAAGCCGACCGGATGGCCCGCCTCAAGCTTGACCAAAAATCGCTCGATACCCAGAAGAAGGTCGTCGTTGAAGAGTTCAAAGAGACCTGCCTCGAAGAACCCTACGGTGATCTCTACCACCACCTCAATGAGTTGGTCTACAAAGTTCACCCCTACCGCTGGCCGGTCATCGGCGAACGCTTCGAGCACATCGAAGATGCCAGCCTCGAAGACGTACGAGACTTTTACTACACCTACTACCGGCCAGACAACGCCATCCTCTCCGTCGCCGGAGGCTACGACAACAGCCTCATCCGGGAACAGATAGAGAAGTGGTTCGGGGCCATCCCACCCTCCGGCCCAGACCACCGCCAGCCGCCGCTACCGGAGGAGCCGGAACAAACGGAGACCCGCCGTAAAGAAGTGATGGCCGACGTACCCAGCCCCGTTATCTACCTCAGTTACCGTACCCCGAGTCGCCTCCATCCGGATTTTCCGGCCATCGATGTGCTCTGCTTTTTACTCGGTAGCGGGCGTTCCTCTCTGCTCTACCGCCGCTTAGTTCGTGATGGGGATCTCTTCGCCGAAGTCTCCGCCAGCCATAACGACGGCCTGGACTCCGGCTCCGTAATGATCGAGGCCCGCCCGGACGAAGACGCCGACTACAACGAAGCCCGCGCAGCCCTCTTCGCCACCGTCGAAGAACTCGTAAGCAGGGGCGTAACCGAACCCCAGCTCGCCAAGGTGATGAACCGCCTGGAACAGCACAACCATTTCAAAAGCATCAACATCAGTAGCCGCGCCTCAGAGTTGGCTTTCTACGCATCACTCGGGAAACCTGAGCTTATTAACGAGGAGCTGGAGCAGTACCTCGCCGTTACCGTAGCGGATGTCAATCGGGTAGCGAGGGCGTACCTCCGCCCGGAGCGCCTTTCTGAAGTAGACTATTTCTGCGAGGAAGAATAACCTGGTTGACGCAGCTTCCGGCTACGAGCTTACGAAGGGCTCTGCGGGCGCGAGACATTCGATTTAGCTCGCACGCGGAGTGTACTTTGTAAACTCGCAGCCGGAGGCTGCGTCGAACGGTTAACGGCGTACGATCAACTTGCCGGTAGCCACTTCACCCGCGGCAACGAGCTGGAAGTGGTAAGCACCCGCAGCCAGTGTCCGGGTATCAAGGCGGAAGCGCTGTGTTCCACCTTCGAGGACTTGCTCGCGGCGGATAACCAGACGGCCAAGGCCATCGAACAATACAAGTTCGGTCTTACCGGCCTCGGGTAGCTCGAAGCTCACGTCAACGTATTCGTCGGCGGGGTTGGGCGCTGCGCCGAGGAGGCGGAAGGAGGTAACGGCTTCGGTATTCAGTACGTTGTTTACGGTCGGGGTAAAGCGGCGGAGCGAGGCGTCGTGGGCTTCGGAGTTGAAGTTTCCGGCGTTGTTCACGCTGATGTCTCCGGCTGCGGAGCGCCGGGTTTCGGTGGCGCGCACGGCTAGTTCAACCATTTTTGCACCTGCGTTCAGCGCCCGCATTTCCCCCGTCTGGCTAAACCAGCTTGTCCGGATGATGCCACGGTCGCTAAGGTGGTCGCCGACTTCCATGTCGCTAAGGTCACCAACGGATACACCGATGATTTCTAAACCGTCGGCAATCAGGAACTCACCCTGGAAGGAGACCAGCTCACGCGCTTCCGCCAAACTGAGGGTAAGGTTGTAAGTGCGGCCGGCGACAAATTGCTCCGGCATCACGATGTTCAGCGGCAGTCGGCCCTGGCTACGGCCGGGGTCGGCACTGTTCAGGATGTCACCCGTTTTCACGGCCGTAAACATCACCATCGTGTCGCTTTCCAGAACGACCTCCGCACGGCGTGGCGCGGGGAACACACCACTGGTGTTCCAGTCGTCAGCAAAAACGTGGCTGTCGGGCACGAACGTCCAGCTGTTACAATCGGTGACCTCAGAAATGCCATCGTTCAGTAAGAGGTTCTGCATCAGGTAAAGATCGATGGTGGAGACACTCTGGCTACAGTTCATATCCATGGCCACTACCTGAAGCGGATCGGTTACCTGCGGCACCTCGAAGCCCATCAGGTAGCGCTGGGTCAGGAATATCTCGAAGCTGGATAGGCCGTTGGCGTAATCGCTTCTTTTTACCGGTTCCAGGTAGTACGTACGGCCCATGGAGAGCCCGGCTACGGTACTGGCGATGCCATCGTTGCCCATCGGTAAGTCGATCGTGAAGCCGCCGTTCGGTTCGGAAAGCTGGAAGGTGGTGCCTTCCACTTCGTTGTCATCTACGGTCATCGCCTGGGTGCTGATGTTGCCCACCAGGCTGCTGGATACCTCCAGGAAACCGGGGAGATAAGTGATCGGGACGAGCAGTGGAACTCCGCCGCGTACCGCACTTACTTCCAGTTCAACCGGCTGGTTGACCAGGTTCAGTTCCGTCTCGCCAGCGTTGTTTCCGAGTTGTAAGTGAACGAAGAAGAGCACGTTGATGTCACCCTCCAAATCAACGCCTTCGGTGCCATTGGCTACGAAAGAGAAACTGTTGTTGTCTGCATTGTACTGAGGTGAGATGGCACCGGCGGAAAGGTGGGTGATGCTGGCCAGGGAAGGATTGGCGAGGGCAAACGTGCCCGCGATGGTCGCAAGGTTATTCATGCCCTGTACGGAAACCGGAATGCGAATATCATTCCCGGGGAAGCTCCGCGCGCCACCGATCACAATCTGAGCGCCAGCGGCGTTACTGATCTCTACGGTCTGGCAAGCGGTGTTGCTACCACAACCATTGTCTACCGTAAGGCAAACATTGTAGTTGCCCGCAGCAGCGAAAACGTACTGTGGGTTCGGGTCAGAAACGATCACCGAGCCGTCGCCGAAGTCCCAGCTATAGGTTCCCGTGCCGGACTGGTTAGAGAAATTCGCGGCCAAA
Organism: uncultured Lewinella sp.; assembly: GCA_964458975.1. Taxonomy (GTDB): domain Bacteria; phylum Bacteroidota; class Bacteroidia; order Chitinophagales; family Saprospiraceae; genus Neolewinella. Next base: position 15,682 of record CAYWMW010000011.1, read on the forward strand.
CCGTCTACTGCCGCAGTGAAACTGATCTGGGGCAATTCGCCCGAGCCACCGCCGGTAATGCCGGAGAAGTTCATCTCCATGCAGCCTTCAAGGCTGAAGGCGCGGATGGCGTAATCTCCCGGAGGAGCTGGAACGTAAAGTGATTCCTGCACATCTTCAAAGACTGCATTAACAGGGCCGGATACAGCTACACGGTAGGGGCCGCTGCCCGCGATGAAGTCCAGGTGGAAGCCACTGCTGTCACAGCTGTTGTTTACCGTAATGTCGAATAAATTAGCGGAGGTGCCAGAAACCGTTATCGTCTCTGTATCCATACAACCGGTCGCATCGGTTACGTTGATTTCGTACTCGCAGGGGGTCCGGTTGTCCAGCTCAAACTGGACCTCGCTGGTGGTGAAGGTAGTGTCCATCACCCCGTCACACATGCGTATTACCTCAACGGTGAAGGGAGCTACGCCTCCGTTAATGTCGCTCCATAACTGGTTCAACTGGTTGCAGTCGTTGAAAATTAACGATGTCACCAGGTCGAGATCAGAGGTAGTATTATTGATGGTGAACTGCTCGGTTTCGATGCAGCCGATGCTGTCGGTAACGAATATGGTGTAGTCACCGTTGGGCAGGTCATCACGGCTCAGGCTGGTCTGCCCGGTCACCAGGCTATCGCTTACCGGGCCATCGTAGACAATGGTGTAGGGGGCGCGGCCGCGGGTGATTTGTAAGTTGAAGGAGCCAGGTTCGTTACATTCTCCGGAAACGGCGGTAAGATCGAACAGATCAATCGGTGCCGGGAAGACCGTAATTACGTCCATGACCATACAGCCCGCAGCATCGGTGACGATGATTTTATAATCGCACGGTGGCAAATCAAACAGCTCAAAGCCAACCTCTCCGGAGACGAACTCCGTCATCGTAGTATTGTCACACAACCGAATCACCTCGATGGAGAAGGGGCCGGTACCGTTCAGAATGTCGATCCAAACCTGATTGTACTGCCCACATTCGTTACTAATGAGGGCGGCCTGTAATACGAGGCTACTGGTAGTTTCTTCCAGCACGACGGTTTCCGTTTCTACACAACCGTTGGCATCCGTCACCGTAATGGTGTACTGACCTGCGGGAGTATCGTTGATGGCAAGTACGTTGCCATTTACGGTGTTGGAGCCAGACTGCGGGCCACTGTACACCACCTGGTAAGGGGCCGTGCCACGGATGAAGGATAAATCAATCCTACCGTTTTCACCACAAGGTCCGCTCACGGGGTTCGGGGTGAAAAGGTTCGGGCTGGCGTCTTCTACGCAGGATTCTGAGGTGGCTACGCAGCCGAGGGCATCGGTTACGCTGACGCGGTAACAACACTCACTAAGGTCCATTAACTCGAAACCATTTCCGGTAACGGTAAAGGCCGACTCGGTAGTACCGTCGCAGAGCCGAATGACTTCCACCTGGAACGGCCCCACCCCTCCGTTGATGTCGTTCCAGAGTTGGTTGTACTGTCCGCAATCATTGTTGATAAGAGCGGTTTGCAGCTCTAGGTCGCTGGGGGTGTTGATGATCGTTACAGATTCTGTTTCAGCACATCCGTTTGCGTCGGTTACGGTTACGGTGTAAGTGCCAGCGGGCAGACCGTCTACGTTAAACAGGCCGTTGTTGCTGGCCTGAAGTCCGTTTGCCGGGCCGCTGTACTCCAAAGAATAAGGCCCGGTCGCAAAGCTGTTCATCACCATCACTTCAAAGCTGCCCGGCTGCCCGCAGGTGCCGTCGGCTTTAATGATGTTGAAAAGTTGGTAGGGCTCGATGGTGACCGTCCGCATGGTCATACAGCCATTTGAATCGGTAACTTTGATTTTGTAATCACAGGGGATAACGTCAAAGACTTCGAAGCCATTACCGATTACCTCTACGTCTACTTCGACGTTGTCGCAGAGGCGGATAACCTCTACGGTGTAGGGGCCAACGCCTCCCTCGATGTCGTTCCAGATTTGGTCGGGCGCGCCGCAGTCATCGGTCACAACACTGGCGACTACTTCCAGGCTACCGTCGTTAAGTAGGGTGATGGTTTCGGTCGCTTCGCAGCCATCCGCATTCGTGAGGGTGAAAACGTATGTTCCGGCGGGAAGGTCATCAACCCGGTAGGTCTGAGAAGCCAGGTTAACGCTGCCGTTCACAGGCCCCGTCCAGTTAATGAAGTAGGGGTAAGTGCCCGCGGTTACCTCAAGATCGATGATTCCCGTTCCGCCACACGCACCGTCGAGGGCCGTAAGGATGAAGAAGTCGTCGTCAAGGTCAACATTAACTGCTACTGTTTGGGTGCTGAAGCAGCCGTTTGCATCCGTTACCTCAATGGTGTAGGTACAATTGGCGAGATCCGTGATGTCGAAAACATTGTCCAGGGTCGTGAACGTTCTGTTCTCCTCGGGGCAAGCATCAGAGGTTAGCGTTACGGAGAAGGGAGCTTCACCGCCACCACTCAACAGTGTCCGGATGTTGTCTAGCTGCCCGCAACCCGCGCCGTAGGTAAAGCTGGACTGGTTGGCCGAGGAAAGGCCACCGCTTACCGCTACGTCAACGGTAGAGGAGCAGTTGCCGAAGTCGGTAACCGTAAAGGTGTAAGTGCCAGGGGGCAACTCAATCAGGCCCGTTCCGGTGCCGTCAATTGTTGTACTGCCGGATTCCGTGCCACTGTAAACGACAGTGTAGTTAGGTGTTCCACCGGTAACGGAAAGTTGCAGGCCGGAATTATTCCCATCGCAAGCCGCCGTCATCTGGGTTACCGAAAAGTCGAGGTTGCCACCGTTGTCTTCTATGAAGATGGTCTCAGACTGGTCACAGCCATCAGCCGCCCAAACGGAGAAGTTATACGTCCCGGTGGGTAAGTCGTTGATGACGGTGATTTGCTCACTGGTATTGATCGTTCCCGAAACCGGGCCGGTGTAGTTGATGGTGTAGGGCGCCAGGCCAGTTGAGATGTTCACGCGCGCAGCCCCCGGAAGGGAACAGTTGGCGGGGGTAGCAGAAACACTAACTTCCATTTCATCATTGGCGATAATCAGACTCTCGGTAAACGAGCAACCAAAGGCATCGGTAAGGGTGAACACATACTGCCCGGCGGGCAATGACCGCAGGCGGAAGTTATAACCATTAACTGTAGCTCCGCCAGAGACCGGGCCGCTCAGCTGAACGGTATAAGGTAGTGTACCGTTCGGAGCGCTGACCGCAATTTCTCCGAGGCTTCCGTCACAACCAGCAGGCTCAGCCCAGGCATCTACGGTGAGGTTCCCGCTTGCCGCATCTACCGTTACGGACTGGGTAAGGCTACAACCGGCGGCGTCTACGACAGTAACAACGTAGCTACCCGCAGGAAGCGGTGTGATCACGAAGTTCGAGGAATTTGTTGTGAAGTCCTGGTTCAGGTTTCCTCTTAAGTGAACAGAGTAAGGAGCAACTCCGGCGGATACAAGGCTGAACTCAACGCGGCCTTCTTCCCCACAGCCAGCGTCGGTGGTGTTAACGCTTGCCGTCAGGTTGCTCTGGCTGTTGAAAATGGTAAAGTTGAAATCGATCCGGCAACCATTAGCGTCTTCAACGGTCGTTACGTAGTCTCCGGGAGGAAGGTGGCTAAAGTGAAACTGCCCGTTGTAGCTACTCGCCGCCCGGCAAACCGGGCCAACGTAGTGCGCAGAATAAATAGGGCTGCCACCGTTGATCTGAAAGGTGAAGCTACCGCCGGTCTGCCCACAGGCGGTGCCGGTTTGTCCCAGAATATCCAGCTCAAGGCCACAGGTGGAGGAACAGTCAACCGTTAAATTGTAGTCGGATATTGCTCCGTTGTAACCATCTACGACGACGTAATAAGTGCCCGCAGGGAGATTACGGACAATCCGCTCGTTGCTGGTGCCCGGATTCTGGCTGTAGTAAAGGCCACTGCGGCGGCTACACTCACTCAGCAGGAACAGTTCCAGGTTAGAACTTAGGCCCGTCAGGTCAATGGTCACAGTGCCGGATTCTGTGGTCGTGAAGGTGTGCACAATCTCAGGCCCGTTATTCTCCACGTTCAGTACAGGCCCACAGGTATAAGTGCTCACGTCGTCCGTACCGCCCGCATTTGTACCATTATAAGGAACACCACAGGAAAGGGGGACGCTTTGGCTACAGTCCAGGTAACCACAGCTGAGTTCCAGGCGGTAATCGCCTCCAACTCCGGCAGCGCCCTGGTCTACGATGATGTAGTAAGTTCCGTTGGGCGCATCGTTGAGTACGATGCCCTCGTTGTTGGTGGCATTGTTGGAGTGTACGCTTGCACCGACAACGGTATAATTTCCACAATCTCCTGTCAGTAGGAAAAGATCCATATTGAGGCCGGGAGTCATAATCTCAAGGCCTACCTGAAGATCACCCGCCGATGTCTTCTCGAATACGTAAACCCGGTCGGGGCCCTGCATCAAAGCGCCAGTAGCACCGGGGTAACTGGTTATCTGATTACCCGCGCCGATGGTAGATTCATTGGGGAGGTAATCTCCACAAGAAATCACCGTCGCCTCGTCACACCAGCCAGAAGTGCCATTACACGGTCCGTTGGTGTAAGACTGCACGCCAGCCGCATCCGCAAAGCAGGGGTTGATGTAAGTCTCACCGTTACAGCCACAGACGAAATCTGTCTCCGTACCACAGTCGTCAGTACTGGAAATTTCAGTTGGGTCTACACAGCTGGCATCACATCCGCCGCTGGTGTAGCTTCGGACACCGCTGGCTTCCGCCAGGCAGGCGGAGGCATACTGCTCGCCATCACAACCGCAAACGGGGTTACTGCCCGCTTCACAAGTCAGGGTGATTATACCAGAGACTTGGTTCACGCTGGTACCGCTGCTGATCAGAATCAGACCGGGGTCATAACATGTACGGTCTGCGGGGTCACAAAGACCGGAGTAGTAGTTCACCACGCCGGCTGCTTCAGCTTCGCAGGCACTTCCGTAAGTAATACCGTTGAATCCGCATACGGGTTCGTAGGCGGTTGGGCAATCGGCTGCAGGGTTCATGTTCTCAACCACCAAGCCGGGGTTCCAGCAAGCACCCGAAGTATAATTCGAGATGCCCGCCGCTTCGGCAAAGCAACTGTTCAGATAAGTGACACCGTTAATTCCACAAACGGGACTAACGGTGAAAGAACAGCCGGATTGAGTAGTCAGATTTAACGATTCGGCGGCAAGCGCGTGGGGTAGAAAATCCGCATCAAGGAAAATCACACTATCAATCACAATTCTTGCGTCTCCAAAAGTTTCGGCATCAAAATCTGCTGAAAGAGGAAGCTTTAAACGGGCAATCGCACCATCTACCGCACGATCTTCATGACTGATTGAGGTAATGGATAGGGATAGCTGGTGCTTAGCACTGTCTACCGCCGTTAACTGTAAAAGTTGTTTTGCAGAAAAGGACGCAGCGGAAACCTCGTTTAACCCAACGTTGTGGTAAAGATGATCGGCAAGTAAGCCTGAAGTTACGGTTGCCTTAACGCCAAGACTTTGGAAGTCGCGGTAAATACCTTCACGACCGTCGATGACGACATCTAGCAGTAGCACACTTCCTGCAGGTTCTAGTTGAATGCCAGCGGGCATTAGGCGCAAGGTCGCTTCGTAATTGTCACTGGTGTCCGGCAGCACCCAAGGGTCATTTTGGGGGGCGGGTGCGCGGGTGCGGTGGAGGTTGGAAAGCAGGGCCTGGAGGTCACGATTAGAAACCCTGGCGTCTCCGTCCATGTCCGTGTAGGCAAAATTTATGCCACTGGGGAAGGTGTCTGGCCATGCAACACCCATCGGTTGGCCAACCCAGTTGATGGAAGCCTCTGGCCGCTCAAAACGCTTTGTTCCGAAAGCGTGAGACCAGTAGATAAGGTCTACTTCATCTACTACGCCGTTATCGCTGGCATCTCCTGGCCAAACCATAGTTTCCTGAGCGGTTAGCGGGGAAACGAAAAGCACGAACAATAAAATCCATGCGCTGGAAGTAAAAATGTTATTCATAGTCGGGATTATGGGATACAGTAACTCGCCTGGGTAGGCTGTAAAACAGCTGTGTAGAAGTTAAAAAAGCAGGTAATTCCTTTCTTCTGATCAGAAACCCCTTTTGTGGCTTTGCAGCCAAAACACAAAAAATGACGAACTACTTTCAAAAAAAACAGTCTCTTTTCTCATAAACATGACGGAAACACAAAGAATAAGTCACGTTTAGGAAAACTATATAGCGGCATAAAGATAAGTATACCAGACTACTAATTACGTTAAAAGACAATAGAATAGACCACTCCCTACTAGTTTGCTACCGTTTACGCGATGAGAGTGGGTGGGCCTAAGGCCTGCGAGCCACAGAGATGCTGCTTGGTTAATTACACCATCTCACCTGTTTTGTGCATGCTGTACGCATTTTTTGAAGGGAGAGCAGAAAATGACCAATCAGGTATTTATATTCAGTCTAAATAGTCGACAGTAATCAACATGGGCCCTACTTACTGGCTTAGAAGCATTCGAAGTCGTAACTTTGCGGCCAACTTTAAAACCTTTGCTTAAAAACGGGGTTTCAAGGTCATTTCAAGCTCGTTTCGGGCTACTTATCTTAGTTTTAACGCAATCAGGCGTATGAAATCTCTTAAGCGACTGACTGGCATCCTCTCAATGATGCTGCTGGTTAACCTTACTTTTCAATCCCAGGCCCAGGCTGACGGGAGTAACTTGTTGTTTTACGGCCTCGCAGCTGTAGCACTGCTGATTTTCTTTTTCATCGTGATTAGTGTGGCGGATAACTTCATGGTTATCGAGTCTAACGAGTCCGGTATCAATGGAGATAAGGCAAACATGGGGCTCTACCCGAGACTCAACGAAATCTTCAGTAAGAAGACACCTGACTATTTGAAGGGAGAGCACACCTACAAGCTAAGTAAAGGCTACGACATTCCACTCGAAGGAAATGCTTCATCTGAGGTGGACAGTGCTACCTCGGCTACTCGCTTTGCCGTAATGCCACCAGATTTTATCGGTCTTATGCCAATTCCTAAGGTAGTGGTTGAAGTAGGAGACTCCGTTAAGGCGGGCGATGTCATCTACTTCGATAAGAAAAAGGACCGTATCAAGTTCGTCGCTCCCGTCAGTGGTGAGATCATTGAGTTCAACCGGGGTTTGCAGCGCGCTGTCGCCAGCGTAGTTATCCTTGCTGATAAGGACCAGGTGAGCCGGTCTTACACCGTACCTTCCGCAAGCGCTTCCCGCGAAGAACTCGTTGAGTTTATGCTGGAGAGCGGCGCATGGGCGGGCATTCGCCAGCGTCCTTATAATATCGTTGCTGATCCTGACGTCATCCCACGCGATATTTTCATCTCTACTTTCAGTACCGCTCCTCTTGCTGCAGACAGTAAGTTGCAGATCGCAGGGCGCGAAGATGTCTTTCAGGCAGGTATTGATGTGCTCCGCCGCCTAACGCCAGGTCTCGTTTACCTTGGCCTCGATGGTCGTGAAACGAGCAAGACCGCTTACTCTACCGTAAGCGGTGCTGAGAAGCGCTATTTTATCGGTGCTCACCCCGCGGGCAACGTTGGTGTTCAGATTCACCACATCCACCCCGTCGGAGTGGCTGAAAATACCGTTTGGACGCTCGACGTCAACGCCGTCCTCCTAATCGGGGAACTGTTCAAGAACGGCCGTTACAACACCGAGCGTGTTGTAGCCCTGGCCGGAGAGCCGCTGGCAGCACCCCGCCACGTTCGTACCTACGCCGGTGCCAACCTCGGTGAACTGCTCAAGGGCAATGAACTAGACAATGTACGCGTCATCAGCGGTGATGTACTAACCGGCGATGCCGTCGGTGCTGAAGGCTACCTCGGTCATTTTGATAACCAGGTAACGGTAATCGCAGAGGGCAATGAAGCCGAACTCTTCGGCTGGTTACTGCCCCTCAAGCCCCGCGCTTCCATCTCGGCAACCATCCCCACGTTCAGCGACTTTGCCGCTACGACCAACACCCACGGTGAACGCCGCGCCTTCGTAGTCAACAACGACTACGAGCAGGTAATGCCAATGGATGTGTACACCCAGCAGCTGATGAAATCCATCATGGTGCAAGACTTTGAAGCAATGGAAGGCCTCGGCATCTACGAACTAGTAGAGGAGGACGTTGCGCTTGCGGAGTTCTCCTGTGTCTCCAAGCAGCCGCTGCAGCACATTCTACGCGGAGGCCTCAACACCATGCTCGAACAGGGATAATTACTAAGAAAACCGTCGTTCACCTTTCGTGTCCGACCTTAGCTAGAATAGAAATATGAAAGCATTACACGACTTCGTCAAAAAGTTTGAGCCAGCCAAGGACAACAAACTTGCGCACACGACTTTTGACGCTTTTTACACCTTCCTCTTCCAGCCCGATGCGGTTACGACCGACGGTACGCACATCAAGGATGGCATGGACCTCAAGCGCCTGATGGTGCACGTAGTCCTTGCCCTGCAACTCCTGTACGTGTTCGGCACCTGGAACATCGGCCACCAGCATTTCCTCGCCCTCGGCGAGCATACCGGGCTGCTGGAAGGTTTCCACCTCAAAGTTATTTACGGTCTCATTCAGATCCTGCCGATCTTCGTAGTAACCCACGTGGTTGGCCTGGGGATAGAATTCATTTACGCGGCCCGGAAAGGCCACTCCGTAGAGGAAGGCTTCCTTGTTTCCGGAGCACTCATTCCCCTCATCATGCCGCCGGATATTCCACTGGTTTGGCTGGCCGTCTCCATTGTCTTTGCCGTCATTCTCGGTAAGGAAGCCTTTGGTGGCACGGGGATGAACATCTGGAACGTCGCCCTGCTGGCGCGTGTTTTCATCTTCTTCGCTTACCCCACCACTATCTCCGGAGACGAAGTCTGGGTGAGTGGTATCGAGAAAATCGGTACCGAATACTTCGCGGCCAGCTACAGCTGGGCGCATGGTATGTTCGACTGGATATTTAGCGGTGTCGGTCTGAGCCAATTCGGCGCGGGTGGGCAAGCAGTTGTTGATGGTTGGACGGGCGCAACCCCGCTCGGCATCGCAGCCAAAGATGGTTGGGAAGGCGTAACGGCTGTTTACTCTACCGATGCGATGTTCTTCGGTGGCATCCCCGGATCCATCGGTGAAATGAGCGTCCCGCTCATCATCCTCGGCATGGTATTCCTGATCGTAACCAAGATCGCTGACTACCGCGTCATCTTCGGTGGCCTCATCGGCTTCGTAGTTTGTGCACTCATGATGAACGCTATTGCTCCGCCCATGGATCAGCTCACGGCTGATACACCCGGTGTGTTCAAGTTCATGGCCATCCCCTGGTACTACCAGATGATCATGGGCAGCTTCCTGTTTGCGATCACCTTCATGGCTACCGATCCGGTTTCCAGTGCGGACACGCCAACGGGCAAGTGGATCTACGGTTTCCTGATTGCCTTCATCGGTCTCATCATTCGCGTGATGAACCCGGCCTACCCCGAAGGCTGGATGCTCTCCATCCTGCTGATGAACACCTTCGCACCGCTCATCGATCACTACGTATACGAAGCAAACATGAAGCGCCGCGCTAAGCGCACCTCGCTCATGGCCGAGCAGCGCAACGAACTGATCACGATGCGCAACGGAGACACGAAGATTTTTGACGAAGCATCAGCGGCCAACCTTGCCGGAGCAGCCAATGATAAAGACGCTCAGTAGGCAGACCATCGCACGAAGTGTAAGCTTCCCGATAACTTTTTTTATCTGGGCGCTCAACGCAGGTGCAAAGTAGGAGTTAAGGGAAAAGGTATAAGGGAGAAAACCCTTTTCCAAACCTTGCTCCTTCCAACCTCCACCCTGCACCTGCGGCCGCGCCCAATTGAAGAGATTTTTTAAAGAATAACCATGAGTACGAAATACATCTACACGTTCGCCCTGATCATGACGGTGCTGGTAGCACTGATGCTGGCTGGCTCTAAAGTAGTGCTGGGCCCGATCGCGGAAGTGAACGAAGACATTTTCAATAAGCGCCAGATTCTGGAAGCCATCTCCGGCCCACTGGAGGAAGCTGGTAAATCCGTCGCCACCCTCTCCGATCAGGAAGTGCTCGACATCTTCGACCAACAGGTGGAGCAGGCCGTAGTGATGGCCGACGGCACGCCGATGGAAGGCATGAAGGCCATCGAAGTGGACATGGCCCAGGAGCGTAAAAAAGCCGAGGACGAACGCATGTACCCCGTGTACGAAGTTGCCCTGGACGGCAACAAATACTTCATCTTCAGCGTACGCGGCAGCGGCCTCTGGGATGCCATCTGGGGCAACATCGCCCTGAAAGACGATATGAATACTGTGGCCGGTGTTTCTTTCGACCACGCCGGTGAAACGCCCGGTCTTGGTGCAGAAATCAAGGACAACACAAAGTGGAAAGGCCAGTTTGCTGGCACGAAAATCTACGACGGTAATAAGTATGTTTCCATCAACGTCCGTAAGGGTGGCGCGATTGATAAAGACCACGAAGTCGACGGCCTCAGCGGCGCTACCGTTACCGCCGACGGCGTAACCGATATGTTGTACGACGGCCTGAAAGCCTACCTCCCCTACATGAAGGAAGCCGGTAAGGGTTCCACCAGCATGAACCTCAAATAAAAAACTCCCCCGGAAAACTTCGGTTCTCCGCCTGAATAAATATCCCCTCAACATGGCTACAGCTACTGAGAAAAAGCTTCCCAAAAACGAGCCGCTGTTCGGCAAGCAGGAAAGAACCCTCATCACCGATCCGCTGCTGGACAACAACCCGATTACCATTCAGGTACTCGGAGTGTGTTCCGCACTCGCCGTTACTTCCCTCGTCTACCCATCCTTAGTGATGGCCGTGGCGGTAGTATTTGTCTGTACGTTTGCTAGTCTGGTTACCTCGCTGTTGCGCAACGCAATTCCTAAGGCCGTTCGCCTGATCGTTCAGCTGGTGATCATCGCTACGCTCGTAACCCTGGTAAACGAGGCACTGAAAGCGATCAACTATCCTGTTTACAAACAGCTTTCTGTTTATATCGGTCTCATCATCACCAACTGTATCGTGATGGGCCGCCTGGAAGCTTTCGCGATGGCCAATAAGCCCTGGCGTTCAACGCTTGATGGTTTTGGTAACGGCCTCGGCTACGGGCTCATCCTCGTAGTGGTTGGTGCCATCCGGGAAATCTTAGGTAAGGGTACACTTTTCGCCGGCTCACCCATCGTGATGCCGATGATTGGCCCCGGCCCTGAATTCTGGATTGATACGGCTACGGTTGGTCAGTGGGGGAACACCTTCTTCGGTTGGTACGCTAACAACAACTTCATGGTGATGTCCGTCGCGGCGATGTTCGTGATTGCCGTACTGATTTGGTGGCAGCGTGCCCGTAACCCTAAACTGGTTGACATAAGCTAGTAATGTACGGTAGTATTGTAGTAGTGTAGCGCCCGTCGCACACTGCCACAGCTGCCAAACAAGACTATATTACTACACTTCTACACTACTACAATACTATCCAAATGGGTGATTTCATAAATATCTTCATCAAGTCGGCTTTCATCGAAAACATGATCCTGGCTTACTTCCTGGGCATGTGTTCCTTCCTGGCCGTGTCTAAGTCGTTGTCTACTGCTTTTGGCCTCGGTCTTGCGGTGATCTTCGTACTGGGCATCACGATGCCGATCAACTGGCTCATCAATGAGTTTTTGCTGGTGAGCTTTGAGTTGGAGTTCCTCCGCTTTATTGTATTCATCGCCGTAATTGCCTCCACCGTACAGCTGGTGGAAATGGTGGTGGAGAAGTACAGTCCGGGGTTATATGCGGCCCTGGGTATTTTCCTTCCGCTAATTACGGTAAACTGTGCCATCCTGGGTGGTAGCCTCTTTATGGTAAGCCGTGAGTACAACCTGACCGAGTCCATCGCCTTCGGCCTTGGTGGTGGTTTTGGGTGGTTCCTGGCCATCATTGCCATTGCGGCTATCCGGGAGCGCATCCGTTACTCCAACGTGCCACCGGCGCTGCGGGGTCTGGGTATGGCCTTCCTGCTTACCGGCCTTATGGGTGTCGCATTCCTTTCCCTCTCCGGTATTGATCCGGCGGTGTTTGGTGGTTGGAACCCGGCTAAGTAAGGGCGAAAAGGAAAAAGGAGTAAAGGAACTGCCTTTAATCCTTTCTTCCCTTATTCCTTTAATTTGACACAAATCGCTGAACCGAAAGACCTTGTTTGATCTTTTATCAGTACAATAAAAACAAATTGACGATTCCCTTTTGGCCTCGTCCGATCTATAAAAACCGAATAAGATGACTACGATTCTTTACGCGGTCTTAGTTTTTTCCGCAGTGGTGCTGGCCCTGATCACGATGTTGATTGTGGCCCGCAAAAAGCTTGTGCCCCAGGGAGAAGTTAAACTCGTTGTTAACGGTGATACCGAAAACCCACTGATGGTACAGCCGGGTAGTAACCTACTCAACGTACTGTCTGACAAAAACATCTTCCTGCCTTCCGCTTGTGGTGGTGGTGGAACTTGCGCCATGTGTGAATGCCACATCACCGCCGGTGGTGGAGACGTACTGCCCACGGAGCTGAACCACCTTACCCGCCGCGAAGTAGCCGAGCACAAGCGCCTTGCTTGCCAGGTGAAGGTGCGTCAGGATATGGACATCCAGATCCCCGAGGAAATCTTCGGCATCAAGAAGTTCGAGTGTACCGTTAAGTCTAACTACAACGTGGCTTCCTTCATCAAGGAATTCGTCGTTGAGCTTCCGAAAGGGGAGGAGATGGACTTCGAGTCCGGTGGCTACATCCAGATCGATGTACCGGAGGTAACCGTTGACTTTAAGAATATGGACATCTCCGCTCACCCCGAGCACCACGGAGATGACCCCAATAAGTTCCAGAGTGAGTGGGATAACTTCAAGCTGTGGGACCTCAAGATGGTGAACGACGAGGAGCAATTCCGCGCCTACTCCATGGCCAACCACCCGGCCGAGGGCGACATCATCATGCTCAACATCCGTATCGCAACGCCTCCGTTCGACCGCAAGAAAGGCGGCTGGATGGACGTGAACCCCGGTGTTTGTTCCAGCTACGTCTTCGATCAGAAGCCTGGTGATAAAGTAACCATCTCTGGCCCCTACGGTGAGTTCTTCATCAAGCCTACCCAGAAGGAAATGGTGTACATCGGTGGTGGTGCCGGTATGGCCCCGCTGCGGAGCCACCTCTTCCACCTCTTCCACACCCTGAAGACGACCGACCGTAAGGTTTCTTACTGGTACGGTGGCCGGACGAAGCGCGAGCTGTTCTACATCGAGCAGTTTCGTGAAATCGAAAAGGAGTTCCCCAATTTCAAGTTCTACGTCGCACTGGATAACCCCCAGGAAGAAGACAACTGGAACGTAAAAGCAGACATCGATGCCCCGGGCGACGGCTTCAAAGGTTACATCATGAACGTAGCCATGGAGGAATACCTGACCAAGCACCCCGAGCCGGAAGAAATCGAATACTACTTCTGTGGCCCGCCGATGATGAACCAGTCGGTCATTCAGGGTCTTGCCGACCTCGGTGTACCGGAGGAGAACATCGCTTTTGATGACTTCGGTGGATAATCACTACACACTCAGGCTTGAGGCCTGAAGCACCGCAGCCAGAAGGCTGCCAAACGGAAAGCCCCGGTTGCAGATTTTGCGGCTGGGGCTTTTTTATTACGGTAGCCGCGGCTTCAGCCGCTGGCTTGGATATTGAACCTGTAAACACATGGTTTGCTAGTGCTCGGCTAAAGCCAGGGCTACTATTCCCGCACCAACAACAAATCCCCCTCCCGCACCAAAACCTCCACTCCCAAAGTATCGGGGAAAACCCCACCACCGGTATCAAGGTAGAGTGTGATGGCGGTCTCGTTTTCTGTTTCGTAGATGTTGTGAAAGCGGTTGAGGAAGCCCGTTACGGAGTAGCTCGTGGCGGAGTCGAAAGCCCGCTTTTTTCCCAAAATTTTGAGTTGATAGACGGAAGCCTGTTGTTCGGCCATAGCACTGGCGATCAGTTCGGCTTCTTTTAGGGGCGTTCGGTCTCGGCGGTCCGTAGTACCGAGCATGGAGATTGCTACGAATAGGCCTGCAACTAAGCCTAATACCCCGATCGACATCATTACCAAGCGAGGTACCCTACGCTGCGCAAAAAACTGAAAAAGAGACCGAAGCTTCGGGAGTAATAGCAGCCCAAGGCCAATAAACAGGAACGGCAGGGCGGGCAGTTGGTAATAGCTCGCCTGTTTAATCGACACCATGATGGGAAGAATTGCCGTAGCTCCAACCGCCAGGAGCCACAGAGCGGAACGCTTTTGCTTACTCGTTGGCAACGGCGCACTGGCCTTGCCAAAAAAATACAGCAGCGAGCAGAGGGCGAGTGCCGGAATATTAGTCAGCACCAAAGACCTGAGGATGGAGAAGCGGGAGCCTGCAATGTTTTCGATTCCTTTCCCTTGCAGGGCGGTGAGTACCTGTTGGTCGAGGTACTCGGAGAGGAAGGCATAGGCCGCTGGGGTAGTAAGGAACAACAGCGCGTAACCGATCAGTAGCGCAATTCCGGGCAGGCACAACGCCAGGAAACTGAACCGTTTCTCTACCAGCAGATAGTAGAGAAAAGGCATGGCCAGCGGGAAAAGCCCTACCGGACCTTTACAGAGGGTTGCCAGCAGCGTCCCAATTCCGGTAGCGATCAGGGCAAAGTAGAAGGACTGGCCTTTGAGCTTCAGGAATGCATACGTTGTGGCGAGCAGGAAGACGGTCATCCCGCACTCCAGCATGGTGTTGGCATAGCGGAGTTGTACCTCCTGGCTGAGGGCGAATAACAACAGCGGGAAAAAGAACAACTTGGCGTCCTGTTGCTGCGGAACGAGGCATTGCCAAAGTTTAAACAGCAACAGCACCGTGAGGGCCAGCACGGAAAAGTTGTACAGATCTTCAGTGTGCAGGCCATCTCCGAATACGCTAAAAAAACCAGACTGGAGAAAAGGCAAAAGAGGGGGATGACCGTAAAACACCGGCCCACCAACGTCCAGAATAGGCTGCCATAAAGACCCGTGCCCCGCAGCCATGTTTTTCGCCAGGTTGGTATAGACCAAACCGTCGATGAACATCCCGTTGCGCAGAATAGGACCGATGAGGGTAATCAGGAGTACCGCTAGGGGGAGGCAGTAGAGGACGAAAAGGGTTAACCTTTTGTTGTTGGTAGGTGAAGTCAATACGAGAGGTTTTTGGGAACGAGCAAGTTAAAGATGTAACCTGCAGGCATGTTTACGTGCTCTAACAGTAGCTGCGGCTTCTTGAATTGGATCTGTAAATACAAGGCTGCAAGCGCTCGGCTGAAGCCGAGGCTACTGTTTAGAACCTAACCAACTCCTCCAGCCCAATCCGCCCCTCATAAATAGCCTTACCTACGATGACCCCGAAGCAGTCGAGTTTAGCGAGGGCGTCCAGGTCGGAGAGATCGGCGACCCCCCCGCTGGCGATGAGGTGAACGTCGGGCTGCTCTGAGCGGATGCGGGCGTAGAGCTCGCGGGCGGTGCCTTGCAGCAGGCCGTCTTTGCTCACGTCGGTGCAGATGGTGTAGCGAACGCCCTGCTCGACGTATTCCTTGAGGAAGCTGAACAGCTCCCGGTCGCTGGCTTCTTCCCAGCCGGAGACGGCGATTTTGTCTCCGCGCACGTCGGTACCGAGGATGATTTTTTCGGCACCGAAGCGTTCCAGCCAGCCGAGGAAGACTTCTGGTTTCTTCACCGCGATGGTGCCACCGGTGACCTGGGCTGCGCCGGACTCGAAGGCGATCCGGAGGTCTTCGTCGGATTTCATGCCGCCGCCCCAGTCGATGTGCATACTCGTTCCGCCAGCGATCTTTTCCAGCACTTTGTGGTTCACGATGCCGCCGCCGCGGGCCCCGTCGAGGTCAACGACGTGGAGACGCTTGAGGCCGGCGGCCTCGAATTCACGGGCGACAGCGAGGGGGTCTTCGTTGTAGATCGTTTTGCGGTCGTAGTCGCCCTGGGTGAGGCGGACGCACTTGCCGTCGATCAGGTCTATTGCGGGGATGATGTGCACGAGGAGTAGATTGATAGATTAATGGGAGGTAGATTGATAGGGCCTTTGTTTGTCTTGGCCCGTGTTGTTGGCACGAAGGTACTACGTTTGTAAACGTAATGACGGCATCAGTAGTCGCGGCTTTAGCCGCTGACTGAAAGAGAAA
>CAYWMW010000012.1:0-25724 GCA_964458975.1 uncultured Lewinella sp.
GTGGTTTTGTGGTTCGGTGGTTCGGTGGTTCGGTGGTTTAAAATCGCCACGTAGTGTAACATTTTAGGGTCTAGTTGGATAAACGGGAAACAACTACCCCGTAATGAAAAACTTTTTCCTTCTTGGCTTCCTGGCCATCACCCTCTCTTTTGCTGCTTGTGGCAGCGACGACGACGGCAACATCGGCCCCGCCTTCTGCAACGACCAGGCTTTTGGTGAAGCCGTAGCCAACGCTACTTCCAGCCTCACCGACGCGGCTACCCTGTTCGCCAACGACCCTACCACCGCCAACTGTGAGGCCTACCGAACTGCGGCCCAAAACTACCTCGACGAGATACGCCGTTTCGAAGGTTGCTCCATCATCAGCGCCCGGGGTGATTTTCGGGAATCGCTCCGGGAGGCGCAGGCATCTGTAGACATGATCATGTGTTAAATCATCGTTTTTTCCGTCGCTTATCAGGGCGACGGCGCGCAGGTGCGGTGTAAGGTTTTCAAGAACACCGTCGCCTTCGGGCCAATAGGAAAGCCCCGACCTCTAAAGTGAGGGCAGGGCTTTTCGAATGCATTGCTGCCATTGCGGCTTAATACTAGAGCTTAACGACCTCAGCCTGAATGGGATAATCCGCCAGGATGCGGTTAGTAAAAGCCATGTGCCCACGGGGAACGGCGAGGTAAAGCTTACCGTGCTTGTAGTTGGCCAGGCTGGAGAGCAGGCGCCACTTGGTCACCAACTCACGCTCGTTGTCGGATTTCATACCAAGCTCAAAGTAAGACTTGCGGCCGTTCACCTCTCCGGTACAATCGGGGATGAAGTATTCGTCGGAATCCTTGCTGCGGCGAATCTTGGCGGGTGTTTCGTAACCTTCGGCGTTTGCGTAGATGTTCTCGAAACCTTTTTTCTTAACGATCTTATCCAGTAGGAGGGTGATCAGTTCTGCGTCTTTCTGCTGTGCTTCGGTGAGGATGCCATTTTCCATCTGGAGTGCTTAGTTTTCGGTTGGTGTGATGCGGAATATACCGCACTTTAGTGATGTTCCGAGGGGCAAGGTACAACCAAGCTTACCCATTGACAAGGATACATACCTCTTTAAAAACGTTTTATTAGCCGGATAGTTGCTGAACCAATGAGTTACCTTCGCGGATGTGTACAGTCTTATACCTACTGCTACCCAACGGTCTACCATTTTCCAACGTATTGAAGGGGCGGTCGTGCTAAAAAAGGTAGCACTCCGTTAAGGCCCTCCCTCTTTTCGCTCTAATTTTTTGCTATGCGCTTATTCTCAATTCTATTCCTGGCTCTTTGCCTATGTTCATGTGGTACTGACAATGCTTCTGAAGCTTCAGTTTCTACCACCAAGGCTGAGGCCACTGAATCAAGCACGCCGGAATCAAAAGACCTGACAACCGGCTTACTAAACGACTACCCCACCGAACTAATCGAAAGCGGCTGCGGCTGCTCTCTCCGCCCCGAAAATGGTAATGACGACGAGCTGTTCTTCGTCTTCGACTGGCAAGGAAACGGCGGAGGCCAAATGCGCATTAACGATAAAGATGTCACCTTACAGCGCGGTGCCAGCCTGAAAACGGGCAACCAGAAGTACGACAGCTACCTGCACCAAAACGACAAATGGACCGTAAAAACTTCCATCACCAACCGGGGTTCCGCAGGCGATGAAGGCAGCGTTTTCACCGGGAAGGTAAAAATCAACAATCGCCGTACTGGCGTTAAGAAAGAAGTACGGGTGAAAGGCGTTTGTAGTTGCTAGTACTTTTAGTACTTTCCCCCTATTCCTCCTGCCGGGCCTGAAACCGCTCCCGGATAACTTCCTGCACCGTTTTATCCTCAATCTTCGACTGCAACCAGCTAGGAATATCCAGAAAGGTAAACGGCCGGCTCTCGAAGGGTTTCGAAGTCACCGCGTCCAGCTTGGTCTTTAGTTTGATGAACTCATCCCGCAACTGGTCTTCCCGGATACGGGGGATGCGCCGCAGGAACCGGAAAATATACTGTTGGGTCTCCTGCAGGTGTTCCACCTTAGACAGGAAGCGGTAAACGGACTTCACCTGGTATTCCACCAGCTGAACGTTGCCCATCTCGAAGTGACAGATCAGGCTAAGGATACGGGCGTAAGCCTGGATGTCCGACCGGTAATTCGGGCTCCGCTGGTTGATGATCTCATTGAGGTAATCGATGGCCGTATCGTTGTCCCCACTACCGAAATAGAGGCAGGCGATGCGGTAGTTGAAGATCATGATGCGGTGATCGTCCCAATTGTAGGTATTTTTTTCGATTACCTCCATGATCTGCGGTACGAGGCCGAGGCCCTCCTTGAAGGTTCCTTCCATATAATGCCGGCGGATCTGGTGATCAAACTGGTAGAGGTAGTAGAGGCTGCTGACGTTGACGTTGTTCGTCAGGTCAAATTTGTGCGGAAACAGGTCAAGTATGGAGAGCTGCTCCATGAATTTATCGTATTGCCACATATTGAAGAGTGTGGCGAGGTTGTTGTGGAGACCTTTAAGGTAGAGCGGGGCGTTGGCACTGATCATCCGGTCGTTATTGTCGAACAGATCAACCCAACGCTGGGTGTAGCGGTAGTTCAGCGGGTATTCATGGCACATGAGGTGCATCCAGGCGTAGCTCTGGCAGTAGTAGATTTTCCCCCAAAAATCCAAATCTTCGTACTTGGAGCGAGGTAATTGGCCACGGAAGAAAGACTTCACCATGAAGAAGTCCTGTTCGTTGCTCACCAGTCCGATCTTCAGGTAGAGGCCATAAAGCCGAAGGGCCAGGTTGGACCATGTGTCGGTATCACTGATTTTAGTAGTCAGCTCGGTGCATTCCTCACCGAGTTCTTCGGCGCGGTTTTCAATGCTGCGGGTGATGTGTTGGCCCTCGATGTGTTTTTCGAACTGGGCGATCTCCAGGGCGACGGTATGCACTTCAATGTCGCGGGCACGTTTTTTCGTCTTATCCAGGACGTCCAGGCTCTGGCGGTAGAGGCCTTTATTGTACAGGATGCGGGCGTAATCGAGGTTTTCCCGCAGTAGAATTGCCTCATCCTTATTGCGGTTCAAGAGCCGCAGACTGGTTAGTAATTGTTTGTAGAGGTGCGCCTTTAAGTTGGAGAGTTGAGACTTTTTGATGCCATCGATTCGCTTCAGCAGGTACTCCTCGTCGTACTCTCCCGTTCGTTCCAGAATATTGAAGAGTTGGAGGAACAGGATTTCTGCGTCTGCCTGCTGGTTGCGCTTGACAAATAGCCGAAAATGTCGTTTCTCCGCCCTATTGAGCGAACCTACTAATTTTAAAAGGTCGTCCGTCTTCTGTTTTGGCATTGTATTAAATCTTTAGGTAAAACACTAATAGGTAGATGTTTACAGAACAAATTACCTTTGCACAGTGTAGCATTTGTGGGGTTTTGTGAACAGGATCGACGCTAATTCCTTCGTTGCAAAGCCTTAAATTTATCGTTCTCACCAAATCTAAGGCACTACCTTCGGGGCCGTAAAGATAGAAACGCCCACCAAATAGGGGCATGAGCGCTTATGAATACTAACCGAATTCAAATTTTCGACACCACCCTCCGCGACGGAGAACAAGTTCCAGGTTGTAAGCTGGACACTGCCCAGAAACTGGTTATTGCCCGCCAGTTGGAGTTGTTGGGTGTTGACGTAATCGAGGCAGGCTTCCCGATTTCCAGCCCTGGTGATTTTCAAAGCGTCCGTGAAATCGGACGCACCGTTTCCGAACCTGTTGTCTGTGCTCTTAGCCGCGCGGTAAAGAAAGACATTGAGGTTGCCGCAGACTCGCTGAAAACTGCCAAACGCCCCCGCATCCATACCGGCATTGGCACTTCAGACAGCCACATCCAGTACAAGCTTCGTACTACACCGGAGGAGATCATCCGCCGGGCGGTAGAGGCCGTTAAGTACGCCAAGAGCTTCGTAGAAGACGTAGAGTTTTACGCAGAAGATGCTGGCCGTACGGACAATGTATTTCTCGCCCGCGTCATCCAGGCCGTCGTCGATGCCGGAGCGACCGTGCTCAACATCCCCGATACAACGGGCTACTGCCTGCCGAACGAATATATGGAAAAAATCGCCTTCCTGCGCGACAACGTAAACGGCATCCATAAATGCACCCTCAGCACCCACTGCCACAACGACCTTGGGCTCGCTACGGCCAACTCCATTGCCGGAGCTATGGGTGGTGCGCGCCAGATTGAGTGTACGATCAACGGCATCGGTGAACGAGCGGGCAACACTGCGCTGGAAGAAGTGGTGATGATCATGCGCCAACACGCGCACCTCGGCATGCACACCAACATCAACAGCAAGCTACTGCTGGAAACCAGCCACCTCGTGAGCGAGAGCATGGGCATGGTGGTACAACCCAACAAAGCGATTGTGGGTGACAATGCCTTCGCGCACAGCTCCGGCATCCACCAGGACGGCGTGATTAAGCGGCGCGATACTTACGAGATCATTGACCCGGCGGAGGTTGGGGTGGATGAATCCCGGATCGTGCTTACCGCGCGTAGTGGGCGGGCGGCGCTGGCTTACCGCTTCAAGAACCTGGGCCACAACGTGACCAAAGTTCAGCTCGACGCACTCTACCAGGAATTCCTGCAAATCGCGGACGGTAAGAAGGAAGTGGAGGATGCAGATTTGGAGGAGATGATTGCGGCTTCGGTTTAGCCGTCCCCTTTCAAAAGCCCTTAGGGGTAGGCTGTTTAATCTGTTGGTCTTCTCCCGTAGCCACCTCACCCCACCCCCTCTCCAACACGGTTTGCTTCGCAGTACTTCGTGCTCGCCTCAGGCTCAGCGGAGAGGGGCTATTCAGAAGAAAACGCTTCGCGTTTTGGTGGTAAAACCCCGTCACGGGTAATAACCGACAGATTAGACAGCCTACCCTTAGGGCTTGCCAAAACACGGGTTTACGGTCTATGCTTTGAAATAATAGGCCCAAGAGTAGAACAACAAACGTCTGCCAACCTCTGTGTTGTCGGACGTTTTTGTTTCCTCCTTTACCGGAACAAGTCGTTTAGCAACACTGCGGCCCGGTAGCCTGCAGCCGCCAGCCGGTCTTCAACGATTGGCAGAAAATCATGCTGATAATCCCACGAGAAATCAGGAAGTCCGGTTTCGCGGTCTGTGCGGTCGTAGAGGGTATCGTAGAGGCGTTCGCGGAGTACGACGGATTCTTTGATCCAGGTTTCCAGGCCGTCTTTTTCCCATTTGGCTTTACGGCCGCGGGTATGGATGGAGGCGAAGGCAGCAAATTCGGTGTAGCTCAGTTTTTCGTGCTCAACGATGCCGCTGTCCCAGACGGAGTGCAGGTTTTTGCGTTCGCCGAAGAAGAGGACGGAGATTTTGTTGCCGCCCAGGTCCCGGTTTTTACCAACGTGCATCGGCTGGTGCACGTCGCCGATGAAGTGGATCAGGAAAGCGAGGGCCGTTGCGTCGAGGGAGCCGGCGAGGGGTTCCACCCTGTTCTCTTCCATGAGTGCGGTCATTTTATCGCGGGCTGCTTTTTCTCCTTTGAGGATACCGACCATCAGTTCGATGCCTTCGCGGACGTCGTCCACTTTAGGGCGGGCGCTGTTTTTTACGTTCACGTCCGCGACCGTCATATCGGGCTGGACGGTCATGTAGTGCCAGGGCTTGGCGAAATCCCAACCTTTTTCGGCCTTGATGTAGTCTGGCCAGGTGCTCAGCTGGGCGAGGTAGTTGTCGCCCATCGCTTCGTCTACCCGTGTGCGGGCTTCGGGGCTCAGGTTGTCGTAACAGATTTGGGCTACGATGCGGTGGCCGTTGGCGCCCCAGGCAAGGAGGGCTTGGGGCAGAATTATGAGTAGGAGGGCGAAGAGTCGGAAGATCATTTGGAGGTAGTTTGGTTTGGGTGCAAATATATGGGCGGGGGCAAGTTTAGCAGGTGCTCTTTTGGGCGACGGGGCGCAGGTGCAGGGGAAGTTACGGGGCTGGGTTGTGCGGTTGTGGGAATATTTAAATTCGCAAAGGTTGAGGGCGCAAACCAAATTGTCGCTTTTTAGGCCCCCTAGCCCCCAGTTGGGGGAAGAAAAGCGACAATTTGGTTTGCGCCCAAGGTTGATTACGTTATCCGCCCGATCAATGATGAGGTCAATCTGAAAGCGTCCATAGTTTTCTCCTCCTGGAAAGTAAAAACTTGACTGCGTACTGTAAACACCAGCCACCCCTAAAGCAGCCTTAATCTGTCCGGCATGCCGAAGGCCGACGTTCTCGAATGCGTAACCCGACCAGTTATTGTAAACGGGGGTTTGACGTAAGTTTCGCCAGGTCCCTTTCCCTTCTCCACGGTTGGCACGAACGAAACGCAGGTAAAAAAGAGAATACTCGTCAAGCAGGCGGTAAATGCGCTGCTTCTTTTTACTCCTGTTCAGACATTACAAATGTTTGCACTAAGATAAGACATTGCGCTATTTACAACTTTATAAATAGCGGAAACAAGCTCTAAAACACACACTTCGCGCTAAATATAAATAATCAATATGCGTTAAACCGTTTAAATCCATTCCTAAAAAAGTAACCTGAAAATTGGGTTTTGATCCTAATCATGCGTTCTACTCAGTCCCCCAACCTCCCCCCGCACCCGCGTCCGCGCCGTAAAAAGCAGCAAATCGGTGACAATTTCCGCCACTTGGTTTTCCTACCTTTGTCGTAACAACTTTTAAGCCCCCCGAAGATCATGGCCAAAACATTATTTGACAAAGTGTGGGATGCCCACGTCGTCACCGAAATCCCCGGTGGTAACCAGGTGCTATACATTGACCGCCACCTGATTCACGAAGTGACCAGCCCGCAAGCCTTCAACGGCCTGCGCCGCCGCGAACTACCGCTGCTGCGCAAAGACCGCATCGTCGCTACGGCGGATCACAACGTACCGACGATCGATCAGCACAAACCCATTAGCGAGCCACTCAGCGCCAAGCAGGTGAGGATGCTGACCGAGAACTGCGCTGAATTCGACGTAGAGCTGTACGGCCTCGGCCATCCCTATCAGGGCATCGTTCACGTCATCGGCCCGGAGCTGGGCATCACGCGCCCCGGCATCACGATGGTGTGCGGAGACAGCCACACGAGCACCCACGGCGCTTTCGGTGCCATCGCCTTCGGCATCGGCACCAGCCAGGTAGAGCAGGTGATGGCCACGCAGTGTTTGCTGCTGACGAAGCCGAAAAGCATGCGCATCAACATCGACGGCGAGCTGAGCCCCGGCGTAACGGCCAAAGACATCATCCTGTACGTCATCAGCCAGATCGGCACCGGCGGCGGTACGGGTTACTTCGTGGAATACGCCGGCTCCGCCATCCGCGCCCTGAGCATGGAAGGCCGGATGACGATTTGTAACATGAGCATCGAAATGGGCGCCCGTGGCGGCCTCATCGCCCCCGACCAAACCACCTTCGACTACCTCGAAGGCCGCGAGTTCAGCCCCAAAGGAAAAGACTGGGACGAAGCCGTTGCGTACTGGAAAACCCTGCCTACGGAAGCCGGTGCCCAGTTCAACGTAGAGCTTAACTATAAAGCTGAAGACATCACCCCGATGGTCACCTACGGTACCAACCCCGGCATGGGGATGGGCGTGAAGGAAGCCATCCCCGTCAGCTCCGACGTACACAATAAAGCCAGCATCGATAAAGCCATGAAGTACATGGGCCTCGAAGCCGGCACCCAGTTGGAGAACCAGCCGATCGACTACGTTTTCATCGGTTCGTGTACCAACTCCCGCATCGAAGATTTGCGCGCCGTCGTTGGCCTCGTCGGCAACCGCAAGGTGGCGGACGGCGTGACGGCCATCGTCGTACCTGGTTCTCAGCAAGTATCCAAACAGGCCATCGCTGAAGGGTTGGACAAGAAGCTCGTTGCGGCTGGCTTCGAGTTCCGGGAAGCGGGCTGCTCCGCTTGCCTGGGCATGAACGAAGACAAGGTGCCCGCCGGGAAATACTGTGTTTCTACCTCTAACCGCAACTTCGAGGGCCGGCAAGGGCCCGGAGCGCGGACGATTCTGGCTTCGCCGCTTACGGCGGCGGCGGCGGCGGTTACGGGGCGGGTTACTGATGTTAGGGAATTACTTACAACTCCCGTACCTGATTGATCGTTAACTGATTAAACACTAAGTGATGAATTATACTATTGAACGGACGGAAGAAGATATCTTACTAAGGTTTCCTTTGGGTACAACTTCTAAATCCATCCAAAACGTACTGGATTACATGCAATACGTTGAACTCATGTCTAAAAGTAAGGCTACGCAAGATGATGTTGACCAACTAGCTAAAGACGTTAAAAAAGACTGGTGGGACAAAAACAAGAGTCGCTTTGTCGGCCAGCCTGGCTTTGAACACTTAGGCGAATGACCGTTTACATCATTGACTCAAACATTGTCTTTTCTGCTGCCCTTCATCCAGGAAGAGGGATTGGTCAGTTTTTATTTACTGCCGAAAACTATGGGATACACCAAGGTCATTACCTTCCAACAACTAAAGGAAATACACAATTTACCATGAAACCATTCACTAAACTTACCACCTCCGCCGTCCCTCTACCCATCGAGGACGTAGACACCGACCAGATCATCCCCGCCCGCTTCCTGAAAGCGGTGACACGTGATGGCTTCGGTGAGAACCTCTTCCGCGATTGGCGCTTCGACAAGCTGAACCAGCCGAAGGAAGACTTCGTGCTGAATAACCCAACTTATACCGGTCAGATACTGGTGGCGGGTGCCAACTTCGGTTGTGGCTCCAGCCGCGAGCACGCGGCCTGGGCCATCGGAGATTACGGTTTCCGGGTGGTGGTGTCCAGCTATTTTGCGGACATCTTCCGGGGCAACGCCCTCAACAACGGCATCCTGCCGCTGGTGGTTTCCCCTACCCTGCTCGACGAGATTTTCCGGACCATCGAAAGCAATCCGGCTGCCGAATTCACGGTTGACCTGGAAGCACAAACATTTAAAAACGAGACCACCGGAACCGTCTCCAGCTTTGACATCGACAGCTACAAAAAGACCTGCCTCATCAATGGCTACGACGACATTGATTACCTACTCAGCCAAAGCGATCTGATTGAGAAGTTTGAGCGGGAGCGGGTGGACTTTTCTTTGGCCTGACGTTTTGATGGCGCGGCCGCAGGATGCAAAGGAAGTTGAAAGCCAGGGTTAAGTCTGGCTGGCAACTTGTACCTTAGCGAAATCGTTTACTCTTCAAACCATTGGTTATGAGTGTACTTGAATTAAAAGGTGGGATCATGGAACTTATCTCCCGTTTGGACGACGAGCAAGCACTGGCCAACCTGTACAAATACGCTGCTAAAGCCGTAAATGAAACCGCTCCTGATGCTGATTGGTGGAACGAACTCTCCGCCGAACAGCAAAAAGAGTTGGCCCTAGCTGTTGATGAATCTTATGATGAAGCGAACCTTGTTAGCCATGAGAAGGCTGTGGAAAGCAGTCAACTGAAGTTTGGCAATTCTTCGCACTTAGCTTAAATTTACAGTTATGGATTCTTCTAACTGGACAGATATTCTACCCACTGCACTAAAGTTACCACTCCAAGCTTATACTAAGCGTAAGGAACTACAGCACTGGTGGAAGAAAGCACAGGCATTTCTCGATGTTGGAGCAACTAACGTTCTAGTTGTTGGCCGCCCTTCAGTAGGTAAATCAGTATTATTATCTACACTTTATGGAGAAGTTAATGATATAACTTTTGATCTTCCCGGACGAAGTAACACGGTTGAAACAGGAACACTACAGCTTGACAAATGGACACGTCTAATAAGGGTCGCTCCAGGGCAAACATCCGTAGAAAGATCAATCGCAATAACCGAAGCACTCACAAAAAACGACAACCTCGAAGGCGTAATCTATGTAACCGATTTTGGCTTCACTGATTACAGAGATCACACCGCAAAAAAAATTGAAATTAATGACAGAAATGTCGATACCGTTAAGAAAATTCGGTCTCAAAACATAAAAGCAGAACTTGAAGATTTCTCCTATTTCATTGATAGGCTAGTAGATCAACATCTAATTTCTAGCCGACCTTTATGGCTGCTTATTGTTGTTAACAAAGCAGATCTCTATTCTAATAACCTTTCCGAAGCAGAATCTTACTATCATATTGACGGGAATAGTCCATTTTCAGCAAAATTGAAATTAGTCGAGCAAAAGCTTGGCCAAGCTAAGATTCGAATTGCGTCAGTTCCTGTTTGCTCTTACGAAAAAGACTTCACATGGAATAAAGAGACCGTAAAATCAGAGGTAGGTGGAACGCAAGCGAGAAAAGCTTACGTACGAAACCTATTGCGGTTATTAACTGAACTATCAAGCAGATAAAGATGAACGAAATTCACAACGAAAACAAAAGACAAGTCCTGGACGAGTACGACAGAATACTGAGTCTTACAGAAGAAGTTCACAAAAAATGTGAAATGTTAAATAAGCAAAATTACAAGAACAGGATAATAATTATAATCTCTTCTTTTATCTTTCTATATATCTGCTTCTTAGGTTTGTTTCCTTCGAAAAACCCCATAGACTCAGTAGAAGAACCTTATACTTTTTTAGTTCTGGTTATTATTCTTTTCTCTAGTTTAATTATTTCGTTCTACTATACAATGAGGTTTCTTAAAACAAGAAAAAACTTACAAAGAGAGGCGACCCTATTGTCTGACTTACTAAATACGGTAAACGAGTCTTCTACTAGAATGAATACCGACTACTATTTATCTGAAATAGAAAAGCTCACCATAAAAATAAGACTAAGCAGACTGAAACTTTCAGTCTCAGACTATAAGCGCGATTTTTTTAGCGTATAATCAAACCAAGTATTAGCCGAGCAATCGAACCTACTCATAACAAAAAATGGCAAACTTCAACATAGCAGTACTAGACGGAGACGGCATCGGCCCTGAAGTAATCAAGCAAGGCATTAAGGTGCTGAACCAGGTCGCTTATAAATTCGGACATAAGTTTCGGTTCGACTTTGCGCCCGTTGGCGCGGTAGCGATTGACGAAACCGGCAATCCGCTACCGGAGGAAACGCTCGACCTCTGCAAGCGTTCCGACGCGATCTTCTTCGGCTCCATCGGCCACCCCCGGTTTGATAATGACCCGACGGCGACGGTTCGGCCCGAGCAAGGCCTACTTCGGCTGCGCAAGGAACTTGGCCTGTACGCCAACCTCCGCCCCGTAGCTGGCTACAAAGAGCTTACCCACCTGAGTCCGCTCCGCCCCGAGCGCATGGAGGGCGTGGACATGCTCATCGTCCGGGAGCTGACCGGCGGCATCTACTTCGGCGAGAAAGGCCGCCGGGACGGCGGCGATACGGCCTTCGACACCTGCCTGTACACCCGTCCGGAGATCCAGCGGATTGTGAAGATGGGCTTCGAGGCAGCGGGCAAGCGCCGGGGCAAGCTCATGCTCGTAGACAAGGCCAACGTGATGGAAAGCTCCCGCCTCTGGCGCGAGGTTACCCGAGAAATGGCGGCCGATTACCCAGACATCGAGCTCGGCTTCATGTTCGTGGACAACGCTGCGATGCAACTCATCCTTAACCCCGCCCAGTTCGACGTCATCGTGACGAGCAATATGTTCGGAGATATTCTCTCTGACGCTTCCAGTGTTCTGGCTGGCTCCCTGGGCCTGCTGCCTTCGAGCAGCGTTGGCTCTAAGGTCGGGATGTTTGAGCCCATTCACGGTTCGTGGCCGGAGGGTGCGGGGCAAGACCGCGCCAACCCGGTGGCGACCATTCTCTCCGCCGCTATGATGTTGGATCATTTGGGCCTGGTGAAGGAAGGCGATGCCATCCGCGCGGCCGTTAACGCTACGCTTGAGTCTGGCAAAGGGACGGAAGACCTGAACCCGAAGGTGAAGGTGGGTACTGATGAGATGGGGGATTTGATTGTGGGGGCGTTGTAGCTAACTCGTCGGCCGAGCGTTGCGTAGCTTCGCTCGTCCGCCGAGTGGGTGAACTTGAGGGCTATGTAAAAGTGCATGAAACAGTAGACACGATCCTCAGCAAAAACATGAAGTAGGTGACCCCACAGATATGGTTTGACAGACCATCAGGTAAGCCCGCCCCGCTCGGCCGACGAGCCAAGCTACGCAAGGCTCGGCGGACGAGTTAAGGAACGCCAAATCAATAACTGTCCGATTTGCAGCTTGGTCTCGTGGCGCTGCTCTTCATATCCCGAAAACCACCGTAGCTATGGCTATGCTGGATTTCGAGCTATTCGATCAGCACCACGATTCCGGCGCTTCAATCAGGACAGTTATTGATTTGGCGTCCCTAAAGCTCCCTGGCCATATACACATCACAGCCCCCATGCCCAGTCTCCCCCATTGGCCAGGCCAGGGGTTCAAATCCGTACTTTTTGTAGACAGCAGCGGCGTCCGTCATGGCCGTTACCGTCTCCAGGTACATTTTGGTGTAACCGGCGGCACGGGCTCCTTCGATGCAGGCTTCTATGAGTAAGCGGCCACCGCCGCAGCCCCGGCCTTCTTTTAGGATGTACATTTTACGGAGTTCGCAAACGGTACCGTCGCCGCCCGCCAGCGGAGCGAAGCCCGCGCCGCCTACGACCACGGCTCCCGAAAACCCCTCCCCTGCACCTGCGGCCCCGCCCACTTCATGCTCTACTACGAAAAAAGCTGCGCCTTCACTGGCGTAAGCGCTCGCCATATCATCCACTTCCGGGTCGTTGATGGAGAAGCCCTCGCCTACGCAGCTGAATTCGGGCATTACTGTGCGGATGACGTTGGCCATGGCGGGGTTGTCGGCGGGGTTGATGGGGCGGAGGGTTAGCATGAGATGATTGATTTAGGTGTATAAGTACACTTATACGTAAGATAAAGGGGTGTATAAGTACACTTATACACCTAAAAATCCTCCGCCAACTGCCAAATCCCCGCCAAATGCCGCCCCAACCCATCATAATCCAGCCCGTACCCCACCACAAATTTCGGCGGGATGACAAAGCCGACCAGGTCAATATCCACCTCTACCCGCTGGGCCTCTGGTTTATGGAGCAACGAAACCAGCGTAATCGACTTCGGCTTCAGTTTTTCGAGTTCTGGTAAAAAAGCTTTCATGGTGAGGCCGCTGTCTACGATGTCTTCGATCAGGACAACGTCTTTCCCCTCCACTGCACTGGCTTCGGGTGCCAGGTGCATCCGCACCTTACCCTCACTTTCGGTACCGTGGTAGCTGCTGGTGCGAACGAAGGAAATCTCCCCGTTCATCCCCGCAGCCCGAATGAGGTCGGCCGCGAAGATGAAAGCTCCCCGCAGCATGACCAGAAAACTCGGATCCCCGCCAGCCAGCCGGTAGGCAAGTTCTCGCCCCAGTTGGGTAACTCTATCTTTGATTTCTTCCTCCGTCAGAAACGGGCGGAAGGAAAGCTCATGAAGTTGAATACGTTCGGGCTTAGCGGAGGCCATAGTTATCAATTAGGTACAGGAGCGAAGTTATGGAAGCCGCGCCCAATTCAAGTTCTCTTTTGTTGACGTTTTCAAAAACATCGGTCGTTGTGTGGTGAAAATCGAAATAACGCTGTGAATCGGGTTTGAAGCCGAGGAGGAGACCGCCCTGCGATTTCAGCCCGGAAATATCCGCCCCGGAGCCGCCGCTACTGAAGCCCAATCCGTAAGGTTCTAGCAAAGGTAACCACTCGTTGATGCGGCGGAAATCTTTGGTAAACACATCCTCCCGCCCCTGCGCGCTGAAGCCGCGCGGCGTAAACCCGCCACTGTCGGATTCCAGGGCCGCAAGGTGAAATTCTTTCTTTGCGTTGCTCGCCGCCCAGTAAGCGCGGCCTCCGGCAAGTCCGTTTTCTTCGTTCATGAATAGTACGCAGCGGAAAGTCCGCTTGGGCTTATGGCCGATCTTCTGCCAGAGCGGTAAAACCTGGAGGGAATGGACGATGCCCGCGCCGTCGTCGTGCGCACCCTCGCCTACGTCCCAACTGTCCAGGTGCCCGCCCACCAGGATGATCTCCTCGGGAAATTCGCTTCCTTTAATCTCGCCAATCACGTTGAAGCTGGGCACCGGTGGCAGGTTTCGCCCGTTAGACTGGAGGTGTACCCGTACTTCTCCCTGCCTGAGCAGTCGGCTAAGTTTTTCTGCATCGTTCGTTGAAACTGAGATGGCCGGGATGGCCATGCCTTCTTCCGCCGGGGCTACGGCTCCGGTGTGGGGAACGTCGTCCAGCCCGGTTGTCATACTACGGACGAGGGCGGCCCTGGCCCCGTACTTCGCCGCAACGATGTGGCCGTTGCCCCGCTGGTCTACCGCTCCGCCGTACGCGTTGAAGGTTTTGATTTGGGTCGGGTCCATCGGTCGGTTAAAAAAGACAATCTTGCCCGCAACGCCAGCCCGGCCCAGGTCCTCAACTTCCTGGAGGCTGAAGACTTCCACTATTGGCGCAGTGATGCCGTCCGGGCCGGTACCAATCGAGTTACCGAGAGACGTAACCCGAAGCGCTTCCGTACCAACCACCGCGTTGTTCACGATCCGCCCCGTTGCGGGTGCTCCCCGGTCCCAGCGCGGAACGGTACAGGGCTGCAGGTAAACGGTATCGAAGCCAAGTGTGTCCATCAGGCGTTTCATGCTGTGAACAGCGGCTTCAGCTCCGGGCGAACCCGCCAGGCGTGGCCCTATGTCCTTACATATATGGCGGAGCCAGTCATAACAATCTCCCTCCGTTAGCGCCTTGTCGTAGATCTGTTTGATGACGAAAGGATCGCTTTGTTGGGCTGAAAGGCCTGAAAAGGAAGACAGAACTACAAGACATAAAAGGGCCTTTTTTACGATCTCAAAGGATCTGCCCATCTGGAGAGGCAAAATAGCGCAGTTGAAAAGGGAAAGCATACCTATATAGAATTTAGAATTTTAATAACAATTCAAGGAGCAAGCCCAAACAAAATTTTGCTTTCGTGCGGGTGTAAAATCTTTAGACCATGTATCAAAATTAGTAGATCTTGTTTTTTCTTGCCAAGACAATGTTAAATTTCTCAAAAATTTGTTTTTGCAGTTCAATATTTTACAACGCTAACATTGGTCCGTTTAAAGTTCGGACAACATTTCAGTCTCTTTCTTATGAATTTTCATCCATTAAGGACTTACCTTTGAATTAACTAACGGTAAGGGCAACAGCCCGTTGTTCCTTACTATTTAATTTGGTTTTATTTGGTTAGGGCTGAGGTGGTGCTGTGGTGGCACTACCTCATTTTTTTTGCCCTCTACTCACCAGCGTACGCTTATTTGCGCTACTACATCTTCGCCAAACTTGTTTTTTTGGCTGGTCACTACATCGTAGCCTCGCGCTGGTTCGTAAGTCAGCAAGTGGCGCCCGTCGGAAAGTACCGTTCCGGTGTGCCGCTCAATTTCAACCTTAATTGTTGCTCCTTGGTCTTGCTCAACCACCAGGCGGCGCACGATTAAGCTGCTGTCGGTTGCGAGGTAGCTGGTCAGAACATGTCCGGCAGACAGTGCTTTCTCCTCCGTTTCGTATTTATCAAACCAGGCGGGCTTGTTGATGTCAGCTTCCCTGAACAGGCGGAGATCACTGACGAAGTTTAGGTCTTCGATTTGCTTAGTTTCAGTCTTTCCGTTTAGGCTGATTGTTTTTTCCACTTTTGTTTTAGCCGTGCTCAGCCGATCCGTTTCTGAGGAGATAAAGCCGCGTAAGTCAAAAAAAGGCACCTCTTCTGCTGTATGATCCCCTGCTTCAGTGGTGCAGGCCAGCAGCAAAAAGGGTAAAAGAATCAGGGTTAGTAATCTTTGCATACCGGGTAAAGGTATGAACGTGGAGTAGGGTTTAGTTTACCAGTGCACGGATTTGGCGGGCACGCAGGTGCTAAGGGGTTGCGGAACAATAAGATTGTTTTACGTGGCTGGTCTCTGGCCATATTGTCTTGCCCTCCGAAACGGGAAACCTGTTTCCACCTTGGGCGAAGCAGGAAAGGGCCAGTCTTAAAACCGCACTTGAAAAGGAAACCCATAACCAACTCGCCGTTTTATGCAATTTCTGGTAAAAAGTACGCTGTCGGAGCTTACGGCGGAGGAAAACCAGGGGCTGCGCCAGAGAATCAGTACGTTGCCTTTGTAATCCTTATTGAAAAATAAGATTTTCCCCAAGCGCACAAACACCCATAAAACCTGTTACAACACCATAAAAAATGCACTCTACACGAGATTAGGATAAAAAAAAACCAAAATATTGGTGACTAAAAAGTTCCTTTCCCGTCAAATCGTTTGTGTAATGAACTGTTTAGCCCCATCTTTGCGGTTCGTTAAGTGTCATATACGGTACGTAAATACTTGTTCGTCACCGATACAACATACACGATAACGATTCAAACTCAATATTTGTAGCGGACAAGACCAAACTAGTTCCTTACTCATATTAAACAATTAACTACTCCTTTTAAAATCATCAACTTCATCTTTATGAGACTTTCTATTTCTCTTATGGTTGCTATGGTTCTCTCCGCATTCACCGCGCAGGCCCAGCAACTTCCATCCAACCCGGATCCAAACAAGTGCTACGTTCGTTGTGTCACTCCTGACGTATACCAGACGGAAACTGTTCGCATCCAGACTGCACCTTCCTACAAGCGCCTTTCTGTAGTTCCTGCTACTTACAAGAACGTAACGGAGCGTGTAATGGTAAAAGAAGGTTACAAGCGCTACGAATTCGTTCCCGCTTCCTTCCGCACCGAAACCATGTCTTACGAATCACAGTCTCCTGCTGAGACCATGAGCGTTCGTGCGGCATCCTTCACCGACGCTACCGAGCGCGTTCTCGTTAAGCCTGAGCTTAGCCAGTGGGAAACCACCGCTTACGAAGGTTGTGAGTCTGACAACCCTAACGACTGTCAGGTACTTTGTTACCGCACTTACGAAGCTGAGTACCGTACCGTTCCCGTTCAGCGCCTCGCTACCGATGCTTCTACCAGCACCGACCGTGTACCTGGCCAGACCTCTACCTACCGTAAGGAGGTAATCGCTTCTGCTGCTGAAGTACGCACCATTGACGTTGAACCGGTGTTCGAAACCATCACCAAGCGTGTTGTAGACGTTCCTGCTTCTGTACGTACCGAAACCGTTCCTGCTCAGTACACTGAGATCACCAAGGAAGTAATGACTTCTAAAGGTGGCCTTAGCAGCTACGAAGAAATCGACTGTGAGCTGACCAGCTACAACGTTCTTCCTATCAACTACGCTAGCGGTAGCGCAGCACTTAACGCTAATGCTCGCCGTGTAGTAGACGATCGCCTGCTGAACCTCCTTCGTGAGCGTCCAAACATTCGCATCCAGATCAACTCTCACACCTCTTCTGTAGGTTCTGCCGGTGGCAACCAGGCCCTGTCTGAGCGCCGCGCAAAAGGCGTTGCTGACTACCTCGTTAGCCGTGGCATCAACCGTGGCCGCCTCGTAACCCGCGGTTACGGCGAGAGCCAGCTGAAGAACCGTTGTGCTGATGGTGTTAACTGTTCTGAAGCAGAGCACGCTGTTAACCGTCGTACTGAGTTCCGCGTACTGAACATCGACCAGTGATAAAAGCGTGGGTCTTCCGATCCGCACTTTAGCTAAAAATTAAGCCTCCGTCCATTCATTTGGGCGGAGGCTTTGTTTGTCGGGAGTCGGGAGTCGGGATTAGGGATTACGCAATACGAACTTGGAACTCATATGTCTGCAATCTGCACTCTGAACTCTGAATTCTTCGGTACCCCTCTTTTGAAATTATTAATACTTCTGCCTTTGTTTTGGAGTTTGGAGTTTGGAGTCGGGAGTCGGGAGTCGGGAAAAAAAATGACGTTATACTCAAATCCAACTTTTAGCGCATATTTCTGCACTCTGACCTCTAATTTCTGCCATCTCCTACCTAAACCGTAAGCTCAGCACCCCCATGACCGCCTCCTTCACGATTGAGCCGTGCATTTTGCTGGCGCCGAGGATTCGGTCGGTAAACGTGATGGGGACTTCCACAATTTTATAGCCAAGCTTCCAGGCGGTATGCTTCATCTCAATTTGAAAGGCATAGCCAATGAACTCGATCTTATCGAAATCAATCGCTTCCAGTACGGGGCGGGTATAGCACATGAAACCAGCCGTGGAGTCTTTGACCGGCATCCAGGTGATAAGCCGAACGTAGACGGAAGCGCCGTAAGAGAGCAGCCTCCGGTCAAAAGGCCAGTTCTCCACGCCGCCGCCTTTGGTGTAGCGGGAGCCTACGGCTACGTCTCCGCCACCGGTGGCGCAGGCATCGCGCAGGCGTACGAGGTCTTTGGGGTTGTGGCTGAAGTCGGCATCCATCTCAAAGAAATAGTGGTAGGCCTCAGATTTGGCCATCCCCCAGCGGAAGCCGTCCAGATAAGCCGTGCCCAGACCGAGCTTACCCGCCCGCTGCAACAAATGCAACCGCTCCGGGTATTCTTTCTGCTTCGCCTTGATGATGTCCGAGGTACCGTCGGGCGAGCCGTCGTCAACAATCAGCAGGTGAAAAGGGTACGACAGCGTGAACACCGTGTCGATCATCCTGGCGATGTTCTCCTTTTCGTTGTAGGTGGGTATGATTACAAGGCTGTCGCTCACTGGGGCAGGTTATTTTTTCTTGAAGATGCAAATATACCGAAAGCGTGTAGGTTGTAGGCCTTGTACGCTTTCCAGGAATAGGAAAACCCTCATCTTGAGCAGATAAATAACTACAATTAACTTGCTTTAAGGCTTATTGATCGGGTACAGGCCCATAAGACCGGGAAACAGGTTTTGGGTAGTCAGGTCGGGGTGCCTTCATTGCCCGAGGCCGACCGGAAGCGGATAGAGAAGCAGTACGGGATTGAGTAGGGCGCGGGCGCAGGTGCCAAGAACGGTTTCAGCAAGGGGACGTACCGTAATTCACAGTCGCCCTGATCTGGTTTCACCTTTCGATGCCCAGCACTTCAGGCTAAAGAACAATGGCCAGAAAACCTTCCCTGCACCTGCGGCCCCGCCCTAAAAGCAGCTCCGCCAAACAAACACCCTAAGTTAAAAGAAACACCACAATTTGTTTAAATAATTATTTTCCGTTTCGTATGTTTGCAGGGTTAAGCAACTTACTGAATGGCAGACGTAACCTACAACGAAGACAACATCCGGTCCTTAGACTGGAAAGAGCATATCCGCCTCCGCCCAGGCATGTACATCGGTAAACTGGGCGACGGGGCCAGCCCGGATGATGGCATCTACATCCTGCTCAAAGAGGTCATCGATAACTCCATCGACGAGTACGTGATGGGCCACGGAAATAAGATTGAAGTCAACATTGAAGACGGCGTTGCCTCCGTGCGCGATTTCGGTCGGGGCATCCCCCTCGGCAAGGTCGTAGACGTGGTCTCGAAGATGAACACCGGCGGTAAGTACGACAGTAAGGCCTTTAAAAAGTCAGTAGGTCTGAACGGTGTTGGTCTCAAGGCCACCAACGCCCTTTCCGACGAGTTCACCGTCTACGCCGTCCGCGAAGGCAAGATGAAAAAGGCCGATTTTTCTCTCGGCAACCTGGTAAAAGAGCACAACCAGGTGAAAACGAAAGAGCCCAACGGCACCTTCATCAGCTACCACGCTGACCCGGCGATCTTCAAGAAATTCAAGTACCGCTCGGATTTTATCGAGAACCAACTTTGGAACTACGCCTATCTGAACGCTGGCCTGAAACTGATCTATAACGGCAAAACCCTCGTTTCCAAAAACGGCCTGAAAGACCTACTGGAACGCAAGGTCAACGAAGACCTCCGCCGTTACCCCGTCATCCACCTGAAGGGAGACGATATGGAAGTCGCCATCACCCACGGCAACGCCTACGGAGAGACGTACTTCAGTTTTGTAAACGGCCAGCATACCACCCAGGGCGGCACCCACCTCAACGCCTTCAAACAGGGGTTAGTGGAAGCCTGCCAGAAACACTTCAGTAAGGCGTACGACCGCAAGGATATTCTCAGCTCCGTAGTCGCCGCCGTTGCCATCAAGGTGGAAGACCCCATCTTTGAATCGCAGACCAAGACCAAGCTCGGCTCCACCGATATGGGCCCCGGCTCGCCCACCGTCTCCACCTATATGCGGAACTTCATGACGGAGCATTTCGACAACTACCTGCACAAAAACCCCACCACGGCCGAGGCCCTGGAAAAGCGGATCAAGCAGAGTGAGCGCGAACGCAAGGAGATTGCCGGCATCAAGAAGCTGGCCAACGCCCGCGCCAAGAAGGCCAACCTGCACAACAAAAAGCTGCGCGACTGCCGCGTTCACTACAACACCAGTAAAAAGAAATTTACCGACGAGCAGAAGCTGGCCACCACCATCTTCATCACCGAGGGAGACTCTGCCTCCGGCTCCATCACCGTGGCCCGCGACGTCTACACCCAGGCCGTTTTCTCGCTGCGCGGCAAGCCACTGAACTGCTTCGGGCAGACCAAGAAGGTCGTCTACGAAAACGAGGAATTCAACCTCCTCCAGCACGCTCTCAACATTGAGGACGGTGTAGACGAACTCCGCTACAACCGCGTCGTGATCGCTACCGATGCCGACGTGGACGGAATGCACATCCGCCTACTCCTCCTCACCTTCTTCCTCCAGTTCTTTCCCGACATGGTGGAGGGCGGGCACCTCTACATTCTGGAAACGCCGCTCTTCCGCGTCCGGGACAAACAAAAGACCTTCTACTGCTACAGCGAGCAGGAAAAACAGGACGCGATGAAGGCCCTACGGGGCAAGCCGGAGATCACCCGCTTCAAAGGCCTAGGCGAGATCAGCCCTAAGGAATTTTCCGATTTCATCGGTGAAAACATCCGCCTGGAACCCGTCGTGATGGGCGAAAACACCGACATCGATAAGCTGCTAACCTACTACATGGGTAAGAATACGCCCGCCCGCCAGAACTTCATCATCGATAACCTCCGCATTGAGCTGGATGCGGATATGGACGGGGATGGGGTTGAGGATGTTGAGCAGTTGGCGGGGGAGGAGGTGGCTGCTTAGGGGGTTGAGGAAAGCAATTCCTGATCAACTCCGCAGGCAAAATTGTCGCCACTAACCCGACGGTTGAGGAGTTGTTTACGATTCTTGATAAGTAGAACCTTATCGATTAATTTAACGGGCCATGAATTACTAACAATTCATGGCCCGTTGAGCATTTAAAACAATCACTTTCTCGTAAAGACTAGGCAAGAAGACAGTGAGCCTTCGGCTTTACTCTATTCCTTGCCGGTGGCAAGTTATACCGGTCTCGCTGCCGGAGGCAGCTCGCTCCAGGGTGGCCCTTACTTCCGCCCGAACTCCTCTTCGGCAACCCGACGCACTTCGTCGGCGACGCGCCAGGCGACCTGCTCGTCGAGCGTAGGCGGGATGACGCGGTCAAAGTCCGGCTCACGGATGTGTTCCGCGATGGCGCGGGCGGCGGCCAACTTCATGTTGGGGGTGATGCGGGGGGCGCGCGCATCCAGGGCTCCACGGAAGATGCCGGGAAAGCCAAGTACGTTGTTGATCTGGTTAGGGAGGTCACTGCGGCCGGTTCCGACGATGGCGGCTCCGCCGGCTTTAGCTTCGTCGGGCATGATCTCCGGTACGGGATTCGCCATGGCGAAGATGATACTGTCTTTGGCCATGGTGGCTACGTCGTTCCGGTCCATCAGGTTGGGCATACTGACACCGATGAACACATCGGCCCCAACGATGGCATCTTTCAGGGTGCCGGTCTTGTTTTCAGCATTGGTGAACTCCAGTGCTTCTTGTTTCGCGTAGTTGAGGTTATCTCGTCCGCTGTGGATGATTCCCTTACTGTCACACATGATGATGTCCTTGACGGGGGTGGCTAGAGGAGAATCGGGGTTATCTACCGCCTTGAGCAGGCGGGCGATGGCGATTCCTGCTGCCCCCGCACCATTGATGACGACCTTCAGGTCTTCCATCTTTTTGCCCACAAGTTTGCTACCGTTGAGCAGGCCCGCCAGGGTAACGATGGCTGTTCCGTGCTGATCGTCGTGAAAGACGGGGATGCCGATGTCCTGCAATCGCCGTTCGATCTCGAAGCTGCGGGGCGCAGAAATATCTTCCAGGTTTACGCCGCCGAAGACCGGAGCGATCAGTTTGACCGTTTCCACGATCTTGTCCGTATCCTGGGTATCCAGGCAGATGGGGAAAGCATCGATGTTGGCGAAGCGCTTGAAGAGCATCGCCTTGCCTTCCATGACGGGGATGCTGGCCAGGGCGCCGATGTCTCCGAGGCCGAGCACGGCGGAGCCATCCGACACAATCGCTACGGTGTTTGACTTGATGGTGTATTTGTATACATCGTCCGGATTGGCGGCGATCGCCTTACACGGCTCCGCTACGCCGGGGCTGTAGACGAGGGAGAGATCGTCCTTGCTCCGCACGTCCATTTTGGGCGAAACGCGGATTTTGCCTTTGAGGGTCCGGTGGAGGTTCAGGGATTCTTTGAAATAGTCCATATTTGATTTGATCAACTTGGTTAGGGGCGGAAAAGTACGGGTTATTTGGTGAGTAGCGTAATAGGTGCTGTTGGGGAAACCAAAGTCGCCAAAGGATGTTTACCAAAGTATGAACCTTAGCCTACCACTTTACCAACAGATCCTTTTGATCGGTGCTAGTCTTTACGCACTGGTCGTGATCTTCTTATCGATAGCGGACTATGTTTCGTCCGATAGCCACTGGGTGATGGCAGCTTATCTTTGCCTTACCGTAGTCAATGTGGTCATCCTCTGGAAGCGGCACCAACAACGACAAGAAAACCTATCTAAATGACCATCGAAGATCACACCATTGTAACCCTCACCTACGAAGTCCGCGACGGCAGCGAGAGCGGCCCGCTCATGGAACGCATGGACGTAAACTACCCCTTCAAATTTATGTTCGGCGTAGGCAAAATGCTCCCCGCCTGGGAGCGCCGGATTTTTGGCCTCAAATCCGGTACAGGGTTCGCCTTCAAGCTTAGCCCGGAAGATGCCTACGGTACCGCCAGTAAAGACCACGTACTCACCATGCCCATCCACCATTTTCAGGATGCGAGCGGAAAAATCGATCCTACCCTACTCGTTGCCGGGCAGTTCGTCACCCTCACCGGCTCCGGCGGCAAGCCCGTCAACGCTAAAATCCTGAAGTGGGACGACGACAACGTCACCCTGGACGCGAACCACGCCCTGGCCGGAAAAACACTCTTCTTCTCCGGTGCCGTGCTCGATGTGCGCAAACCTACGGTGGATGAGCTTATTCAGAAGCGGTTTATTGCGGAGGATGGGGTTAGGGGGGGGTAGGAACTAGGAACTAGAAACTAGGAGCTAGGAGCTAGACAGCTTGCCACTAGTTCCTAGTTTCTAGCTCCTAGTTCCTAGTTCCTAACCCCGTCGCATCCGCTTAGGCCCGTACCAAAGCCAAAAGCCGGTAACGGTAAAGAGCACCAGCGCCAGCCCCATCAGCGTATTGTAGAACACCTTGAAGATACCGTGGGGGATGCCGAGCCAGTCGTCCACAATAGACCCGTCGTGCACCTGCTCGATCCAGTCGTTGTGGCGGCGGCCGATGCTGAGGGTTTCGCCCGTCGTCGCGTCTAGTTGCACTTCCTGATTGCCGTCTTTGAAGAGAAACTTCATGCTCCCTTTACCTGGCCGAACGTCGATACGGTCAATTTCGGAGCGTACGCCTGTATTGCGGTAAAGCACCTCTGTTGCCCGAAAGCTCAGGGTATCCAGTGGTAGCCAGGTGGTGATATCGTCCGAAGTACCCCGGTAAGTATCCGGCATAATCAGTTCTCCGCTGTGCTTCTTCCAGCCCAGCAGAATTCCCGTGATCGCCATGATGAAGAAAAACACAAACAAACTGATGCCCGACACGCGGTGAAGCTTGCGGGTGGTGCGTAAGGTTCGGGCTTGTTGTTGGCGAAGGGTCATTTTGGTAGTAATGTAGTCGTGTAGTTTTGTAGTAATGTAGTCGCTACCGCATGAGATAGAGCAGTTAATGTCAATAAAACAATCAGCGCCACCTCTGTTTTGTACATAGCGGAGCCACACGAGCGAAGCGAGCATCCCTACTACAAAATGCGGTAGCGACTACGTTACTACAACACTACATTACTATACTACTACACGACTTTTTTCATCTCCGCATATTTCTGGTAGAAACCAGGAATGGTCTCGATGCCTTTGTAAAAGTTCCAGACGCCAAAGTGCTCGTTGGGGCTGTGCAGGCCGTCGGTATCGAAGCCGAAGCCCATCAGGAGGGATTCGATGCCGAGTACACGCTTGAATTCTGCGATGATCGGGATGGAGCCCCCTTCGTACATCGGTACGGGTACTTTGCCGAAGGATTCTTCGAAGGCAGCCGAAGCGGCTTTATACTCCGGGCTGTTGGTAGGCGTTACGTAGGGCTGCCCGCCGTGGTGGGGTTTCACTTCCACTTTCGCGCCTTCGGGCGCGAGGGAGGTGAAGTACTCCGTGAACTGCTCGGTTGCTTTGTGCCAATCCTGCTTACTCACGAGGCGCATGCTGATCTTGGCGTTGGCTACCGCGGGGATGATGGTTTTGGAGCCTTCTTCCATGAAGCCGCCCCAGATGCCGTTGCAGTCGAGCGTTGGCAGGATGCCGGTCCGTTCGTAGGTATGGAAACCTTCTTCGCCGTCGAGGGCGTAGACGCCGGGGCTGTCCATATACTCGTCGGCATCGAAGGGGGCGTTGCGCATCATATCCCGCTCTTCTTCGGAGGGGAAAACTACGTCGTCGTAAAAACCGGGGATGGTGATGTGTTTTTTCTCGTCCTTCAGCTTAGCGACCATTTCGCAGAGCGTATTGATGGGGTTGAGCACCGCGCCGCCGAAGAGGCCGGAGTGCATATCGGCGCGGGCGGTGGTCACCTTCACGTCAAGGTAAGTCAGGCCGCGCAGGCCTACCGTGATGCTGGGCGCGTTCTTCGCTAGCAGGCTGGTGTCGGAGACGATGATTACGTCAGCCGCAACGAGGTCTTTGTATTCCTGCAGGAAGGGGTAAAGGCTGGGGCTGCCGACTTCCTCTTCGCCCTCGATCATGAACTTCACGTTGCAGGGCAGGCTGTCGGTTTGGATCATTGCTTCCACGGCCTTCACGTGGATGAACATCTGGCCCTTATCGTCCGTAGTTCCACGGCCGAAGATGGCCCCGTCCGGGTGGCGGTCCGTTTTGCGGATTTCCGGCTCAAAGGGTTCGCTCAGCCACTCATCCAGCGGGGCGGCGGGTTGCACGTCGTAGTGGCCGTAGACGAGTACGGTCGGCAGTGCCGGGTCGATGATCTTATCGGCGTATACAATCGGGTGGCCCTTGGTCGGGTACAAGCTAACGTTCTCCAGGCCCGCCTTTACGAGGTAGGTCTGCACCAGCACAGCACAGGCGTGCGTATCCTGGTCGTGCGCTTTATCCGTACTAACGCTGGGAATACGGAGCATAGCGAAGAGTTCTTCAAGGTAGCGTTCGCGGTTTTGGTC
The DNA here is from genome assembly GCA_964458975.1 of uncultured Lewinella sp. Lineage (GTDB taxonomy): Bacteria > Bacteroidota > Bacteroidia > Chitinophagales > Saprospiraceae > Neolewinella. The sequence continues at coordinate 25,546 of CAYWMW010000012.1, forward strand.
GATGTAGGCTTTTGTGGTCATTATTTGGTCTTGTGGTTTGGTGGTTTTGTGGTGGTGGGCGAAGGTAAGTTTTAGAGTCGGGAGTTTGGAGTCGGGAGTCGGGAGTTTGGAGTTGGGAGTCGGGAGTCGGGAGTCGGGAGTCGCTGCCGCAGATGCCGTTCGCCGCGCTTCGCTTGCTC
>CAYWMW010000012.1:25824-30985 GCA_964458975.1 uncultured Lewinella sp.
GGTTGCGCGGCGCGGCTAACGCCGCTGGCTCCACCCCTCGCTAGGCTAGGCGTCCCTCCGGGACTCTGCTGGCCTCGTTTCACAGGCGCAATATACGTTCAACGTTGTAACCTTGTTTTAGATTGGTCCGATGCCCGAAAACCGTTCCCTGCATCCTGCGGCCGCGCCGGAAAATAGTCAGGTAGGTCAAATAGCATCTCGTTCGCTATTTGGCGCTCAGCCCATCAAAACCGCCACAATAATCAGGATGACGGCCGCTGCGGCAAGTAGCCGGATGCGTTCTGAGCGCTTCTCTTCCTCGCGCTGTTTTCTGCGTTGGAGGTTGTGCGGGGTTTCTACGTCGTAGTTGATGCGGCAGTCGTAGCTGAAATTTTCGCCGCCGGTGTGGTCGATGGAGACTTCGCAGAGCTGCTGGTCCAGAAAAAGGGTGTAGGTTTTTGATTCTTTGACCCCAAAATCAATGGCAACGATGCTGTTATTGCAATGCACGATTACGTGGTGCGTCTTCTCGCCGTGGAAAAGGCCCAGTTTATAGGTTTTGCCGTAGTGGCCCGTGATGTTCCAGGCGTGTTGGGCCATAGGAATGCTTGATTCAAAAGGGGATTAAAACGCCAACGCGTTGAAGTTCAAGGTAAAAGGTAAAGTAAAAATTCGGCGCAGCGTAAATTTTAACACGCTCGGCGGATAAATTGACGTTTAGCGGACCGCAGAAAGGTCCGCCCCGCTCCATTTACCTACCACTTCCAGCACGCGGAAGCGGGTAAACATTTCTTCTTTGTACCAGTTGCGTTCCCGCGTCAGTTTCACGGCTTCGGCGTGGTGCTGGCTTTTGTAGGCGAACGCGCGCATGGCTTTTCCGTTCGTCCAGAGGCTGAAGGTGGCCTGCATGAAGACCGGGTACTCCCCCACCCCGATGCTCAGTTTTCGTTCCGGGTGCTCGTAGACGGAGGCGCTGGTTTGGGGCACGTAGCGCCAGAAGTCTACAAGTTTTCCGGGGCGGATGGTGGCGCGGGTGATGACGGCTACGGGAGCGGCGGGGTCGTGCTTTTCGGGTTGCGGCGTGAAGGGTTTCTGGCCGCCCCACTCGCCGTGGGTCATGGTGGCCTCCAGGTGAAAGGTGATGCTTTCGGTGAGGTGTTTTGTGCTTTTTTTCCACCACGGATGTGCGGCAAAAAAGCGGTCTGCGGCAGCTCGGTTTTCCCAATGCCCGACGAAAGCGTAGACGCCCAGGTTGGGTTTGAGGCCGAAGCCGTTGCCCGCTCCGCTGCCGAGCAAGCGACCAAACAGCAAGCCTTCCGTACCGGCCAGCGGACTGGGGAACGGGAAACCGGGCATCAGGCCCATTTGGGTGAAGATCCAGGCTTTGTTGAGCAGGCCTTCGTAGCGAAGTAGGGTTACGGTGGTTGTTTGGGACATCGGCTATCTTAACGTTAAGAAGAGTTGGTGGTTTAGCATGGTAGTACTTTGGGCGCGGCCGCAGGTGCAAAGAAGGGGTTAGGATGATTGGGGTTTTGAGGATTGGATTAGGATTGCTGAGCGAACATTTTACCACGCCCAACTCGACAGGCGAACTTTTTTGCCACCCAGTTTGAGTGAACATAAACAACTTGTGAAGACGCTCAGCCTCATCAAAATTTCACCTTTAAAGTGAGGGCAAAAAAGAATTCGACTGGCGAGTTGGGCTCGAACCTCCTCAATTAAGTAGTAATCTTATATCTTGCGCCCCATGCGAGCAAAAATACGCTGCTTATTCAACCGAAACGGCACCTGCGGCCCCGCCCAGAAAAAAGGGATAAAGGGTGAAGGGGATAAAGGGAGAAAGGGTGAAAGGGTGAAAGGGAGAAAGGGAGAAAGGGAGAAAGGAAAAAGGAGTACGCGAAGCCTGATTACCTGGCTGCTAATCCCCTTCTTCCTTATTGCCCTTCCCCCCTTACTCCCCGCCCAGAGCACCCCCGAACTGATCGAGGCCCTCGACGGTGCGGACACCGACGCCGAACGCTACGGTATTCTGTACGACCTGACCGGGCAGCTGCTCGAATCGGGCCGTAAGAAAGACAAAGATCTTGCCGTCACCTTCAGCAAGCAACTCTACACCACGGCCAAGCGGCTGGCGGACAATAAGCTCACCGGCCCCGCCGCCTACACCCTCGCCCTGGCCTACCGGAACCAACGGGACGACCGGAACACCGATAAGTTCATGGCCGAAGCCGTCACCTTCGGGATGAAAGCAGGCCAGGCCGACCTCATCATGCTCGCCGTAGCCGAACGCAACCGCCTGGCCACCAAGGCCCGCAACTACCGCGAAGCCGCCGCCATCAGCCAGCGCGCGCTCGACTATTTCACTCAAAATGGCGACGACCGCTCACTAAGCGCGCTCCGCGCGCAACTGAAGCGCGAGCAGGCCTCTTTGCAACGCCGTAAGCGCGAGATCGAAAACGAAACCCGTGAACTGGCCGGGGAGGTAGATCGGTTGCAGAACGAAAAGAATAAGCTGAGTGGCTCCAACCAACAACTGAAAGGCACCAACCGAAAGCTCGAAAAAGAAAACCTCACCCGTACCGAACAGCTCGCCCAGCGCGCCAAAGAACTGGAAGAACGCAACGAGGAGCTGAACGAAACCCAGGCGGCGAAAGCCCGGATCGAGCAGCGCGTAGCCGAAACCCGCAAGGAGATCAAGAGCCTGAGCCGGGAAGCACTCGAACAAAAAGCCATTGCCGACCAGGCCATTCAGGGCCAGCTGGAAGCAGATATGCTGACGCAGGCAGCTGAGATGAAAGCCGAGCGCCAAACCACCCAACTCTACGCAGCTATCGGAGCCGGAGCCGCGCTCCTTTTGCTGGCCCTCACCTTTTTCTCCCGCTTCCGCGTAAAGCAGCGCAGCGCCCAAAAGCTGGAAGCCGCCAACAACGAACTCGACGCGGCCAAACAACAGTCCGACGATCTGCTGAAAAACATCCTCCCCGTAGACATCGCCGAAGAACTGAAGACCACCGGCAAGGCCCGGGCGCGGCGCTTTGCGGATACTACGGTCCTCTTCTGCGACTTCGTCAACTTCACCAAAACCGCCGAGCGCCTCGGTGCCGAAGCCCTCGTGCAGGAGCTGGACGTCTGCTTCAAGGCCTTCGATAAGATCATGGACAACTACCCCGGCGTAGAAAAAATCAAGACCATCGGCGATGCCTACATGGCTGCCTCCGGCCTCTCCGACCGTAAAACGATGCCCAACGACATCATCCGCGCGGCGCTGGATATGCAACGCTTCCTGACCACCGAAGGGCGAAAGCGCGCCGAGCTCGGCCTGCCTTTTTTCAGCGGTCGCATCGGCCTGCACACCGGTCCGGTGGTAGCAGGCGTGGTGGGTGCCCGCAAGTTTGCGTACGACATCTGGGGAGACACCGTTAACGTAGCCAGCCGCATCGAGAGCCAAAGCGAGCCCGGCAGAGTCAACATCTCGGAGTCTACCTACGACAGAATCAAGTATAAGTTCCGCTGTACTTACCGTGGTAAGGTGGAGGCCAAGAACAAAGGAATGATTGAGATGTACTTTGTGGAGGAAGAGTTAGGGAGCTAGAAATTAGGAACTAGAAACTAGGAGCTAGAAGCTAGTTTCTAGTTCCTAGTTCCTAGTTCCTAGTTCCTAGTACCTAGTTTCTACCCCGTGCCACCGATTTTTTCCGTTATTTTACGGCCACAGTAAAAAGTTCCCCCCGCCCATGGCATTACAGATGAAGCAAGAAGGCAAGTTCGAATACCTGGAAACAGGCGGACCGGGCGAACCCCTCCTCCTGTTGCACGGCCTGTTCGGTGGCCTGAGTAACTTTGAAGATCAGATCAACTACTTCCAGGACCGGTACAACGTCCTCCTCCCCACCCTACCGATCATGACTTTGCCGCTGCGCAAGGTTTCATTGGCTGGCCTGGTGGATCACCTGGAGGATTTCATGCAGCACAAAGGCCTGGCGCCCGTCCACATCGTCGGCAATAGTCTGGGTGGTCACGTGGCCATTCTTTACGCTTTGGCCCACCCGGAACGGATCAAGACGATCACCCTCTCCGGCAGCAGTGGCTTGTTTGAGAGCGCAATGGGCAATACCCTGCCGCCCCGGAAGAACTACGAGTTCATCAAGAAGAAAACCGAGTCGACCTTTTACGACCCCGCCACTTCCAGCAAGGAACTGGTGGACGAGGTCTTCGCCACCGTCAATGACCGGAACAAAGGCCTGCGGATCATCATGACCGCCAAGTCGGCCGTACGCCACAACCTCGGGCACAAGCTCGACGGCATCAAGGCGCCCACCCTCCTCATCTGGGGCAATCAGGACACCATCACGCCGCCTTTCGTCGGTGAGCAGTTTAATGAGCTTATTGCGGATTCCGAGCTTCACTTCATCGATAAGTGCGCCCACGCGCCAATGATGGAACGGCCGGAGGAGTTTAATGCTATTATGGATGGGTTTTTAAAAGGAGTTCAGGCGCGGGGGTAGTTTCGCTGCGGGTTGATATGATTTGGGGTAGTTCGCGATGATTCGTGACAATTATGATATTCATGACGTTCGTAATGTTCGCGATGGGCTGATCTCAGCCTTCGGCTTCGATCAACCCATCGCTAGGAGAACGTACCCTTTCAGGGCACTGATGGTAGTCTTAGGAAGCTGTACTCAAGAGAATTCGGAATCAATTACCAGTCGGTGCTGAGGTCTTTAGAATAGTCGGGATAAAACGTGCGCTGCCGGAGCATTTCCCGGTAGTTGGCTTGGCTGATGTGCTTCATTTCAAGCCGTGCCAAATTCTCATTTCGCCGCAATCCTTTCATCAACTTTTTTGTCTCGTGGGTACCGGCAAAACGGCGGATGATTATCACTTGCGTCTTCTCCTCTGCTCCTAGCAACAGGTTATTGACGCGGTACTCTCCGTACCCACGGGCGATTTTGGCCACTTCCGCTTGGGTAGCATCTATTTTTGTTTCGTCTTCTACCTTTATTAGTAAGTAGTATACGGTGGTCTGCTCTTGTAGTGGGTTGAATGTTTCTGGTGAGCAGCTGCAACAAGCTAGAAAAATGAGGAGATGGAAGGCTTTTTTCATGGATTCTTTTAGATGGCTAACGTGGATTGGCTTGGTGGATTATGTTTTAAGAGCTATCCATCAAGGAAATTGGCTATT
>CAYWMW010000013.1:0-27090 GCA_964458975.1 uncultured Lewinella sp.
GGCAGCGCTCCGCGCCGCCAGCGATGAACCTCTTTCCAGCTGACCACCCCGGACTCCGCTGCGCTGCGTCCGGGGTTACATATGGGATATCCGCTACGCGGAAGCTCGGCGGGGCAGGTGTGCCAGGGGATGGAGCCTAGGCAGCGCTCCGCGCCGCCAGCGATGAACCTCTTTCCAGCTGACCACCCCGGACTGTGCTACGCTCCGTCCGGGGTTACATATGGGATATCCGCTACGCGGAAGCTCGGCGGGGCAGGTGCGCCAGGGGATGGAGCCTAGGCATCGCTCCGCGCCGCCAGCGATGAACCTCTTTCCAGATGTAACCCCGGACGCAGCGCAGCGGAGTCCGGGGTTACATCTGGGGTATCCGCTACGCGGAAGCTCGGCGGGGGAAAAGGAGGGGTAGAAAGCATACTTGCAACTTACGAAGACCGCGCTTCCTCGGCGGACGAGTCAGGTCGTACCTCTCCCGCCTCGGCCGACGAGCGATCGCTTAAAACCTTTCTTTGCACCTGCGGCCGCGCCCAAAAACGGACTACGCCATTTTCTTCTTCCGGTTGCTCAGCGCAATCATTACCGCTCCGGCCAGTACGCACGGCACGCTGAGCCACTGCCCCGTCGTCAGCGTAGTGCCAAAGCCGCCCTGGTCGCTCTTGAAGTATTCCCAGATGAAGCGGAAACCGAAAATGAGTACGAACCAAAGCCCGGTCAGCAGTCCTGGTTTATCGCCTGCATCCTTCTTCCAGTACAGCCACATCAGGATACCGAAGGTGAAGAGGTAGCTTAACGATTCGTAGATCTGCACCGGGTGGCGGGGCACATCCGCTAAACTTTGCCGCGCAGAGTTGACGAACTTGAACGCCCACGGCTTATCGGAGGGCAAACCAACGATCTCGGAGTTCATCAGGTTACCGAAGCGGATCATCGCGCCCACAAGGGCAATCGGTGCGGCGACCTTATCGGACGTCCAGAAAAATGATTTTTTACTAATGAAGTAGCTGAACAGCGTAATCGCCGTCACGACCCCTACCACACCCCCGTGCGAGGCCAGTCCGCCCTCCCAAATCTTCGGGATCTCGGACAAATGCTGGCTGTAGTAATCCCACTGGTAAAAGACCACGTGCCCGAAGCGGGCGCCCAGAATGGTACCACCGATGAGGAAATAGAACAGGTAGTCCAGCCACTCTTCCGGCGCACCTTCCCGGAGGAACATCTTGCGTACCATCCAGAAACCAAACATGAAGCCAGCAGCAAACATGAGGCCGTACCAGCGCAGCGCGAAGCTGCCGATTTGAAAAATTTCGGGGGAGGCTTCCCAGGTGATGTACGCGAACATGATTTAGGAATTAGAAACTAGGAATTAGGAACTAGGAGTTAGGAACTAGAGAACTAGAAACTAGCGTCCCTAAATGTATAACGGGCTAGTTCCTAGTTCTCTAGTTTCTAGTTCCTAAACCTCCGGCTTCATCTGCGGGAAGAAGAGCACCTCCTGAATTGACTTCTGCCCGGTAACGAGCATCACGAGGCGGTCGATGCCAAAACCGATACCGGCCGTTGGCGGCATTCCGTATTCGAGGGCGCGGAGGAAATCTTCGTCCATCGGCATGGATTCGTCGTCGCCCCGGGCGGCGAGCTTGACCTGTTCCTCGAAGCGCTCGCGCTGGTCGATGGGGTCGTTGAGCTCGGAGTAGCAGTTGCCAATTTCCTTGCCGTTCACGAAGAGCTCGAAGCGCTCGACGAGGCCGGGCTTGCTGCGGTGCTTCTTGGTGAGGGGAGACATCTCGACGGGGTAGTCGGTGATGAAGGTGGGTTGGATGAGGTTGGCTTCTACGTGGTCGCCGAAGATTTCGTCGATGATCTTGCCGCGGCCCATCGTCTTGTCGAGCTCCACGTGGAGGCGCTTCGCGATGGCGCGCAAGGTCTCTTCGTCGGCACCGTTGATGTCTTCACCGGTGTACTTCTTGATGGAGTCGGCCATGGTCAGGCGGGTGTACGGACCGGCGAAGTCGATCTCGTGCTCATCGGCCATCACCTTGGCGTTGTCGCCGCCGTTTACGGTCTTGATGATGTACTCCAGCATCCGCTCGGTAGTGTCCATCATCCAGTTGTAGTCTTTATAGGCTACGTAGAATTCGATGGCGGTGAACTCGGGGTTGTGGGTCCGGTCCATGCCTTCGTTGCGGAAGTTCTTGCTGAACTCGTAGACGGCATCGAAGCCGCCGACGATGAGGCGCTTCAGGTACAGCTCGTTGGCGATGCGCAGGTACATCGGGATGTCCAGCGTATTGTGGTGGGTAGCGAAGGGGCGGGCCGCTGCGCCACCGTGGATGGCTTGCAGAACGGGGGTTTCTACCTCGATCATGCCCATCCCGTCCAGAAAAGTACGGATGGCGGTAACGAGCTTAGTACGCTTCAGGAAGATTTCCTTCACTTCGGGGTTCACGATCAGGTCTACGTACCGTTGGCGGTAGCGCAGTTCGGGGTCGGAGAAGGCATCGTATACGTTGCCGTCGTCGTCCGTCTTTACCACGGGTAGGGGGCGGAGGCTCTTGCCCAGGAAGGTGAATTCCTTGACGTGGATGCTCGTCTCCCCGGTCCGGGTCTGAAATACGTGACCGGTGACGCCGATGAAGTCGCCGAGGTCGAGCAGTTTCTTGAACAGGGTATTGTAGAGGGCTTTGTCTTCGCCCGGCGCGATGTCGTCGCGGCTGACGTAAATCTGGATGCGGCCGGAGCTGTCCTGAATGCTGGCGAAAGCAGCCTTACCCATTATACGGCGGGCCATGAGGCGGCCGGCAACGGTGACCTCCTTGTAGTTGGTAGACATCTTCTCCTCGTCAAACTCCGCCTTTTCGTTGATCTCCTCAGCGAGGTGGGTAACGGGGAAGGTGGCGGCGGGGAAGGGCTCAATGCCCAGTTCGCGGATCTTAGCCAGGTTGTCTCTGCGGACGAGTTCTTGTTCGCTGCGTTCCATTTTGTATATTTTGGGAGGACGAAGGTAAGGAGATAGTCAGGTAGTCAAAGAGTCAAGGTCAAAAAGAAACATTCAGCCCCCAAAAACCTTTTACCTCAAAACCAACCTACCAAAGCTCCAAGATGTCTACCAACCCACAAGCCGCCTTCCCTGATTTCAAGTACGAACGCCCCGACCTGAAACAAGCCGAGGAGGCTTTTCGCACCGTTCTGACCAAGCTGAAAAGTGCGGACTCCATCAACGCTGCCATCGCCGCCGTAGAGCAGCTCGATAGTATCCGCGCCGGTATCTCCACGATGCAAAACATCAGTTACATCCGCTACAGCATCGATACGCGCGATGAATTTTATAAGGCCGAAAAAGCCTGGTTCGATGAGCACCTGCCCGCCACCCAGGGCTGGAGTATGGACTATTACCGCGCCCTCATTAACAGCGATCACCGGGCGGCGCTGGAGCAAAAATTCGGCAGCCAACTCTTCAAAACCGCCGAGCTGAGCATCAAGACCTTTCAGCCCGAGATCATCGAAGATATGCAGGCCGCCAACAAAGGTTACAGCGAATACACCCAACTAAAAGGCGGTGCAGAGATTGAACTGGACGGGCAAACCTACAACCTGAGCAGCATCATTCCGCTGGAGCAAGTAGCCGACCGGGATGCCCGCCACCGCGCCAGCAAAGCTAAGTGGGACTGGATGGGCGAAAACTCCGAACGCTTCGAGACGATCTACCACGACCTCGTGCAAGTCCGCCACGGGATGGCCCAAAAGCTCGGGTACGACAACTACGTCGGCCTCGGCTACGCCAACATGAACCGGACGGATTACGGACCGGAGCAGGTCGCCAACTTCCGCCGGCAGGTGAAGGAGCACATCGTGCCCATCGCCGCCAAACTCGCTAAAGCCCAGGCCGAACGCATCGGTATTGACCGGCTGACGTACTACGATGTGAACTTCCGCTTCCCCGACGGTAACCCGAAGCCGGTGGGTGAAATGGCAGACACCGTCGCTGCCGCCCGCAAACTTTACGACGGCCTGAGCCAGGAGACCGGAGACTTCTTCCGCCTCCTCGAAGACCGCCAGCTGATGGACCTGGAAGCCAAAGACGGTAAAGCCACCGGCGGCTACTGCACCTACATCAACGACTACGGCGCACCCTACATTTTCAGTAATTTCAACCGGACGAGCCACGATGTGGACGTGCTTACCCATGAGTTCGGCCACGCCTTCCAGGTCTACTCCAGCCGCCACCAGAAGCCGATGGAGTACAACTGGCCCACTTACGACGCGGCCGAGATCCACAGCATGAGCATGGAGTTTTTTGCCTACCCCGGCGTACCGGACTTCTTCGGCGACGACGCAAAAAAATACTACTACGGCCACCTGGAAAGCGCCATGCGGTTCCTGCCCTACGGCTGTGCGGTGGATGAGTTCCAGCACCTCGTCTATGAAAACCCAAGCTGGACTCCGGAACAGCGCAACGCCGCCTGGAAAGAACTCGAAGCCGAGTACATCCCCCATCTCGATTATTCCGACCACCCTGCCCTGGACCGGGGCATCTACTGGCAAAGCCAACTCCACATCTTCGGCATGCCGTTTTACTACATCGACTACTGTTTGGCGCAGATCTGTGCCTTCCAGTTCTGGCTCAAAGACGAAGCCGACCACGCCAGCGCCTGGGCGGATTACGTGGAGCTTTGCAAAGCAGGTGGCTCCAAATCTTTCCTCGAACTCGTTACTTTGGCCGGTCTGGAGAACCCGTTTGAGGACGGGGTGATGGAGAAGATTGCGGCTAAGGTTACTGAGCGGTTGGGGGAGTTGGTGTAACTTAGTAGTGACTTTAAACGTTTAGTCTTAAATATTAATAATAACCATGACGCTTAACATTCCGGACAGCTTACTTGCCAATGTTAAACTAACTCAACAGGAAATCCTCGTTGAATTAGCCGTTCGCTTTTATGATCAAGAGCGACTTACTCGTGCTCAAGCTCGTACTCTGGCGGGTGTAGATGATATAACTTTACAAACAGAGTTAGAGCGTAGGGGATTGGGTTTTGATTACGACGAGGAGGGTTTTGAAGACGATTTAGTAGCTATAAGCAAGTTAAAAACAATGGAGAAATGATAGTTGTCAGTGATACTTCGACAATTACAAATCTTCACAAAGTCCATCAGGTTGATTTGCTCAATATTGTTTTTGGAACCATCATTATTCCTGAAGGCGTGTACGATGAATTAGCTGTAATTCCATCCCAAAAGCTGTTGCTTGATTCAAAACCATGGATCGAAATAAAAGAAGCTACGGATAGAGATTTATACCTTCAGCTCCGGGAAAGCCTTGACCACGGAGAGGCAGAAGCTATTTCTTTATCGCTTGATCTTGGTGCAGACTTTTTAATTATTGACGAACAAAAAGGCCGTCAGGTAGCGAAGGGGTACGGCCTTACAATTATTGGATTATTAGGTGTTTTAATTGAAGCTAAAAATAGAGGTGCGCTCACAACAGTAAAGCCAACTTTAGAGGCCTTGACTAGCAACCATGGTTTCAGGGTAAGCAAGTCGCTTTTCAGGAAGGTGTTAAAACAAGCGGGAGAAGAATAGTGCCATTTACCTGCGTACCTTTGCATCACAAATCCCAACAACCAAAACAATGCCCTTCACCAAAAAAGACAACGCCCTGCGGGCCGAGTTCAAGTTCAAGGACTTCCGCGAAGCCTTCGCCTTCATGACGGAGGTCGCCTTCGCTGCCGAAGCGGCTGCCCACCACCCCGAATGGAGCAATGTCTACAACACCGTGGTCGTTAAACTGACGACGCACGACGCCGGTAATACGGTGACACAAAAAGACCACGACCTCGCCTCCGCCATCGACAAGATTTACGGTAAGTATGCTTAGAGCTTTATTTTTCGCTTGCGGAATACTGATTTCCGTTGGCCTTCTCGGGGAGCGCCTTACTTTGTCCGCTCGGCCGACGAGCCAAGCTGCGCAAGGCTCGGCGGACGAGCTGCCGTCCGACCGCCACTACACCCTAACGCCCCAGGCCAGAGCCATCTACAACCGCATCCTGGCCATGGAGCTGGACGGAGCCGAGGCGGACCTCAACGCCTTCCGTAAGCGCTACCCGACCAACCTCGCGGCGGAGCATTTGGAAAGTTACCTCGACTTTTTCCGCCTCTACCTCAGCGGTGATGAACGGATCGACGAGCGGCTCTCCGCCCGTTTTGACCGGAGGATAGACGCCCTGGAAGACGGAGAAGAAAGCTCCCCTTACTACCGCTACGCCCTGGCGGAAGCCCGCCTGCACCGCAGCCTCATCCACCTGCGTTTCGAGCGCCACCTCTCGGCCTTCCGGGAGCTGAACAAGGCGCACAAATTACTCCGGAGCAACGCAAAGCTTCATCCAGACTTCCTTCTTACCTACAAAGACCTTGGTTTGCTGCACGCCGCCGTTGGCAGCATCCCGCCGCAGTACAAATGGGGCGTAGAATTATTCAGCTCCCTGAACGGAACCATTGCGGAGGGGCGGGAGGAGATTGCGCTGGCCTTGTCCGATAAAAGCAGTCCTTTCCTGCTGGAAACCCAGGTGCTCTCCGCCTTTTTAGAGTTGCACCTTGCGGGTGAGCCGGAGGCAGCTTTCCGGCAGATCAACAACCTCGGCCTTACGCCAAAGACGAACGCACTGCACTGCTTCATCCTGGCCAACCTGGCGATGCGCAGCGGGCGTAATGATCTTGCCCTACGGACTCTGGAAAACCAGCCCCGGGGCGGAGCGTCAGAAGACTTCCCTTACCTCGACTTCATGCTCGGCCTGGCGAAGCTGCGGTCTTTGGAGCCATCGGCACGGCTCTACTTCCAGTCTTTCAACGTGCGCTACGTGGGCCGCCACTTCAAGGAGGAAGCACAGCAGAAGATCGCCTGGGCTTACCTGCTCGACGGAAACGAGGCGGGCTACCACAAGGCGATGTCGCGCATCGGCGGCGGGAGCAAAGCCGGCGGCGATCAGAACGCAGCCATGGAAGCGGCGCGCCAGCGGCCGCCCCAACCAGACCTCCTCAAAGCCCGGCTCCTCTTCGACGGCAATTATTGCACCCGCGCCCGCGCCCAACTGAACAACATTGACGTGGCCACCCTCAACGAAAACGAACGGCTCGAATACTACTACCGCACCGGGCGGGTGCTGGACGGGCTGAACGACTACGACGCAGCCATTTCCTTTTACCTGCAAACCGTGAAAATCGGCCGGGAAAACCCCGCCTTTTACGCCTGCAAATCCGCCCTTCAGGCCGGACTGATTGAAGAAAAACGGGGCAATAAAGCCCTGGCGCAGAAGTATTTTACGGATTGTCTTGATATTTCACCCGCAGAATACAAGACGGGCCTGCACATCCTTGCAAAATCCGGGCTGGATCGGGTTCAATGATCTCCGTACACCACTTTCCACAGTGTCGTGCAGCAGACGTACCGCTAGCAAAAGCGAAAATAGCCTTACCTTTTCAGGGCTTTTCTCTTTCACTAGTATTACATCAACATGCGTTCTCTCTTCCTGACCCTGCTCTTGCTTTGCCTTTGCACCCCTGCTTTGGAAGCACAAAAAAAGCGTTCAGACCTGGTTGTTTTCAAAGACGGCACCGTAAAAAAAGGAACCGTTCGTAAGGACGGAATTTCTGGCTACACCCGGACTGTTCGTTTTACGGAGCGGGGCGCGGACGAAACCAGGAAACTGAGCCCAACTAATGTTGCGGAGTTCACCCTTGCCAGTAATCAACGGACTTACCGCTCCGTTACCGCAGAAATACCAGACCCTAAAAAAGGAGGCCGCAAGGTCCTTCAGGAGCGGTTCGGCGAAGTGCTCATCGACGGTGAGATACAGCTCATCCGTGTTAATCTTGACGGTAATGAATTTGCCTCAAAAGCCCTCGACACGGAAAACTATTTCTACCTGCTTCGGCAAGACGACGTAGAGTTGGTGCTGGAGCTTACGACCATCGTGGTGTACGAACGGCTGCACGCCAACCCCAGCCGCTTCCGCAATAAACTTAAGTTTTTTGTTCGTGGTTGCGACGATGTGGTGGAACAAGCACGGCGGGCAGATTTTAACGACGCTTCCATCATGCGTGTTTTGCGCAATTTGGGTGACTGCCAGAATTTTCAGGAAATGGAAATAAACGCTGGCCGCATCCCCAACCGTGTTCGTTACCGCCACGCCATCGTTGCCTCCAACCTGAATATGCGAGATATGAACTACGACGAAAACCAGTTTTCGTTCGGGGTCAACTACGAAATAGAGGCTACTGCCGCCCAGCGGATGAAGTGGTTCGGGATGATCTTCTCCGCCGGGTACGTCTACAACTCTTTCCGGTGGGAAGAGCAGTTCAACGTGGCGCAGTCGATGGTCAAAGGCAATATCTCTTTTGCTTTTGCACCCGTTCAGCGCGAAAGCTTTTCGGTTCAACTCACCGCTGGCCTTAGCAACTACAACGCCTTTGATTCCAGCTTCAACAGCTTCTTCTCCAACAACTATTTCCTGCTCAGCTCCGGCTTGCGGTTACGGCACAAAAACCTTGTTGCCCACCTGACCTACGAGCACATGCCAAACCAGGTTCTGGAGCAACCTGGGAATATTCTGGTGATGGGAGTTGGGTATCGGCTGCCGTTTTAGTCGGTAATTGGTCATCGGTCATCGGTATAACGGACAACCGACAGCGGCCAGTCGTTTTGGGCGCGGCCGCAGGTGCAATGTCGGGTTAACAAAATCGTTGCCCCATAAGGCAAGGCCGACGAGCGAAGCGAGCATCCTCACAACGGACAATCAACAACGGATAACTGACAACCGAACCACCCTTAGTTTTGTTTTTAAACTAACCTTCCCTATCTTTGCCCTAACCAAATACAACCGTTATGAACATCGCACTTGCCCAAATCAACGTTCACGTAGGAAATTTCGACGCCAACCTGGCCAAAATGCTGGAGTACACCGCCAGGGCGAAAGCGCAGGGGGCAGACATTGTCGTCTTCCCCGAGCTGGCCACCGTTGGCTATCCGCCCCGGGATTTTCTGGAGTTCGACGACTTCGTAGAGAAGGCGGAAGCGGTGATTCAGGAGTTGGCCACGGCGGCTGACGGCATCGCCATTGTAGTGGGCTCCATCACCCGTAACCCCGTAGTGGAGGGCAAAGACCTTTACAACAGTGCTTACTTTTTAGCCCAGGGCCGGATACAGAATGTTCAGCATAAAACCCTGCTCCCGACCTACGACATTTTTGATGAGTACCGCTACTTTGAGCCCGCGCACGAGTGGGGCGTGGTGCGGTATATGAATAAAACCATTGCCCTGGTCGTCTGTGAAGACAGCTGGAACGTTGGCAACGAGAACCCGCTCTATAAAATCAACCCGATGGATCAAATGATGGCCCACGAGCCGGACCTGATCATCAACGTATCCGCCAGCCCTTTCGCCTACGACCACGCCGCGAACCGTATTGAGGTGATGCAGACCAACTGTAAGCTGTACAATCTGCCGATGTACTACGTAAACCACGTAGGGGCACAGACGGAGGTCTTGTTCGACGGGGCTTCGCTGGTGCTGCACGCTGACGGGACGGTGATCGATGAGATGCCCTACTTCGAGGAGAGCATGCGGATTTACAATACGGAGGAGGTGGACGGCAAGAGCAACGTCTCCGGAGAAGAACCGAAGGATAAGATGACGCTGATTCACGACGGCATCGTGATGGGCATCAAGAATTACTTCGGTAAACTGGGCTTCAAGCGCGCCATCCTGGGGTTGAGCGGAGGGATTGACTCGGCGCTCGTAGCCGTGCTCGCCGCCCGCGCCCTCGGCCCCGAAAACGTTCGTTGCATCCTGCTGCCGAGCCAGTACAGCTCCGACCACTCGGTAAACGATGCCCGCGCCCTGGCCCAAAACCTCGGTTGCCAGTACGACATCATCCCGATTGAAGGCATTTATGACGCTTACATGGGCGCGCTACAGCCCCACTTTTGGGCCAAAGAAGAAGGCCTGGCCGAAGAAAACCTCCAGGCCCGTGCCCGGGGGATGCTCCTGATGGCTTTCAGCAATAAGTTCGGTAATATCCTGCTGAATACCTCCAACAAATCCGAAATGGCCGTTGGCTACGGTACGCTCTACGGAGACATGTGTGGCGGTCTGAGCGTGATCGGCGACGTCTACAAAACGGAATGCTTTGAGCTGGCCCGCTACATCAATAAAGACGGCGAAGTCATCCCCGATAACATCATCACCAAGCCCCCGAGTGCCGAACTCAAACCCGATCAGTTTGATTCCGATTCCCTGCCGCCTTACGACCAGCTAGACGCGGTGCTCTACCAGTACATCGAGTGTACCAAGAGCCCGCAAGACATCATCGAAATGGGCTTTGACGAGGCGCTCGTAAAACGAACCCTCCGCCTCGTTAACATCAATGAGTTTAAACGCTACCAGACCGCGCCGGTATTACGGGTGAGTAGCAAAAGCTTCGGGATGGGCCGGCGGATGCCGATTGTGGCGAAGTACCTTAATTAAGGCAGGTCTTAGCATTTAGCCTAAAGCATTTAGGTTACAACCTGAGAGCTTTAGGCTAAATGCTAAAACCTAATCACTGAACTACTTCCCGTCCATTCCACCTTTCACCAATTCCGCGTCGATAAGGACGTACATTAGGCGGTTAATATCATCAGAGTTGAGGAGAAGTTTACCGCGCAGCTTTACCCGGTCGGTACTGTACTTCACGGGTTCTTTGCTGGTTACCTCCATCACTGTTTCGGGGCCAGCACCGCCACAGAAGAAGCACATATTGTACGGGTAGGCACTGAATACAAACTCGGTGTGGCTCTTATAGCCTTCTACCGGAACGATGTAACCGCTCACTTCCACAATCTCCCCCTCCAGGGCTTTGATACCTTCGCCAAAAACGGGGACATCGACCTTGAAACCCAGCAGTTCATCGAACTTCTTTTCGTAGGTGATTTTGGAAAGTGTTTTCCAGAGGTTAGCATCCTGGGCCTGGACGGAGGTTCCGGAGAAAACGAAAAGGGCACAGAGAAGAAGTAGCGCGCGCATAGTGTAGTTGTTTGGTTTGGTAAAGATAAGAACGTAAAACCGCATCAAAGGATGCATAAGATACTGTTAATCTGGGAGGGGCGTGGTTGAACTCTTGTTGGTGAGTTGGCGTAGTTTTTGGCGACTAACACCGCCTTCATCGGTGTAAACGTGATAACATAGTATGCTGGGCATGCTTTTTGCCGGTATAACCAAGGAAAAGGCTCAGGTGTTTGACCGCAGATTTATGCAAGCAGTTTCCTCCTGAAGAAGAGTAATGTAGCAACGGCCAATGCAGCAAGCCCGCCCAGGGCCCACCTGATGGGAAAATCTTCTGCGGGGGTCAGTTCTACTGCTCCACTTGCCCCGTAGAGGGTCATGGCGGACCAGTAATACGGGTGGGCGTATTCTGGGCTGGCCCGGTGGGTAAGCTGCGCTTCGGAGAGGGCTTTTGCCCGACTTTTGCCCTCGGCCATGCTTCTATAAAAGCGAATCATTAGGTCTTTCGTGGCCTCGTCGTCTACGGACCACAGCGTGGTGAGGGTGCTGCGTGCACCGGAGGCCGTAAAGGCACTGGCCAGGCTTAAGGTGGTCTCTCCGGGAACGTACTCGCCCAGGGAAGTCTCACAGGCTGAGAGTACGACCAGTTCTGCATTAATAGCTAAAGAGGACAGGTCGTTGAAGTACAGCAACTCCTCAAGTTCCAGGCTGTCACCGAACTGGGAAAAGGCTACGAAGCTGAGACGGGGATCTGCCGCATTAACCGTTCCGTGGCTGGAGAGATGGACGATGCGGGCAGTACCGATGTGGTCGATAAAATGCTTACGGCTTGCTTTTTTGCCGTAGTAAGACTCGCTGCGGGGGATGAACGAACTGATCGCCTCTACCTCCGCCCGGTTATATTTCAACGGCTGCAGGCTTTCGAGTGCCCGAAGGTTTTTTTGTCTGACGGCACGTTGGTTTGTTCCTTTTTTGCCCTTGAAGGACGGAGCAAAAGCCAGTAGGTTACCTGTGTACTCAGTAACGTCTCGTTTACTTTGGGCCAGAAGTACGCTAGCGGAGTAAGCATAACTGATGGTCCGGTCTTTTGCGAAATAACCATAGGTGCTGTAGTCAAAAGGAGGCTTAGACTTACTTAATGGAAGGCAACTGAAGGGCAGGAAGGATAATGCCCCATCGGGGATGATGAGTACGTTTCCTGTAGGGAGGCCTCCTACTCTTTCTTTCCCGCCGAACAACTGCTCCATGATGGCCGCGCCCTGTTCCTGAAACGCTTCGTCGAGGGCGATCTGTTCGTCCGCCGGGCGCAGGCTTTTGCGCTTGTAGGCGCTTGCGGCTATTGTTTCTCGCCATGCTTCAACTGCTGCCGTTAAGTTGCCTACTTTTTCAATGTTAGCGTAGGTGATCTGGCCGTTTTTATGGTTTACCATGAACAGATGCCCCTGCTCTTCACCGAGGTGAAACGCGAGGAGATCGCTCTCCTGCTGTGTCAGCATCGCGAGGAGTTCAGCTTCATTAAAAACGAAATCTGACGTGACCAGGATGTCAGCTTTTTGCTGCTGAACCAAACGGTCCAGCTCTAACCGTGCAGCTTCCAGGGTAGCCGGAGACGAGTTGCCACGCTCTAACGTAGCGATGCGCGTACGCAGGTCGCTTTCTCGTTTGGGCATCTTGCTGCGGTCGCGTTGTAGGTTGGTGAGCAAGCTGTAGGCTTTTGCCCGTTCGCTTAGGGCGAGGGCACGCCAGAGGTCTTCCTGGTTACAGTCGTTAAGAGACCGTTCAGCGAGCAACCCGATGGCTTTGTCAAATACGGGGCGGAGGTTTTGGCTCAGGTACTGGCGGCTGGCATCGGAATTCACCCGGCTGCGGAGCAACTCCAGCCACTGAAAATAAGCCTCGTAAGCTTCCAGGGCAGCTTCCGTTCGGTTGAGGTTTGCAAGGGCTAAGCCCCGGTCACAGAGTAAGTGAGCAATCTCTTCGTAATAAACCGGAGAAATGCTATCCGGAGAAATCTGCACTAACTCATGGTTACCTTTCCGTTGGCCGCCCAGTTCTAATAGTCCTTCATTGTACAACTCCAGGGCAGCTTCTGATTTGTTGGCATCAATCAGCACTATCCCTTTTCGCTTGGTGATTTCGAGTAAAAGTCGGGTTGGGTCTTCGGCGTATCCCGTGCCCGCCAAATCCAGAAAGCGTAGTGCTTCAGGTTCATTCTTTTCCCCTCCGAGCAAACTGGCAAGATTGAGGTAGACCAACCGTAAGGATTCAGTGGCGTAGGGGTCTTGTTTTAACAACTCTGCGGCGCGCAGGTAAGATCGTTTGGCGGCCTTGGGGCGTTTGCTCTGGCGCTGGGCGCCGGCTAAGACAGTCAGTACGTCAGCCAACCATGAAGGTTCTTCCGCTCGCTCAGCCAGCGCGACTGCTTTTTGTGCGTAATTTATTGCTTCTTCAAAATCCTGAAACCCAAGGTAAATGCGCGCGCCCAGGTAGTAGTAATTGAACCTGTCTTCTGCTGAGACGAAAGCGGCCAGTGGGCGAGCAGCCAGAAAGGAGCTGTGCGCAAGCTGCATATCCTGCATTTCCAGGGCAATCGCGCCCAGTTCATTCAGCCCCCGAAGCCAGTTGGTGGTGTCTGGCCGGGGCAAATGCTCGTAGATGTTGATGGCCTCGCGTGTGAGTAGGGCAGCAGAGTCTAACTGGCCCAGAAAGCGCATTGAGGTAGCTAAATTTTTTCGGCTCTTTGCCCGGTCGTTGTGCGGCCCGGTAAAGACACGGTCGCGTACCGCCACTGCTTTGCGGTAGTACCCTATCGCCCGTTCATCTTCTTCCAGGTAATAGTAGCAAAGGCCTGCTTTATGGAAGGCGAGGCCGGAAAGGCTATCTTCTACTAGTTCTCCGTCGTCTGCTCGCGTAGCGGAAAGAAAGGCGTTTGCCGCTTTTATCAGGCTATCAGGTTCATACCAAGCGGTTCCTGCCAGGAAAAAATTCTCCCGCCCACCGGCCAGGGTGAATGCTTTTGCCGCTGCGTCATACTCTCCGGAGGCCAACAGCGCTTCCGGGCTTTGGGCAAAGAGGTGGCTTCCACCCGTTAGGATGGCTATCATAAAAACGCAAGTGAGCCGAGCAAAGGAGCGGCGACGGAGAATCATCGGGGATGGAGGCTAAACATTCTAAAACAGAGGGACGGCTAAGGTAGGGGTTTTAAACCTGAATAAAAGTTAGAGATCGTTATTCCCCGTCAGTTTAAATGCCTCTTTGCCAAACAAAATCCCCCTTTTTTGTTCTCCCTAAAAACACAACATTAAATGCAAGACGTAAGAGCCATCATCGAAGCCGCCTGGGACCAGCGCGAGCTCCTCAAAGAAGCCAAAACCCAGGAGGCCATCAACGCCGTCATCGAAGAACTGGACAAGGGCCGCCTCCGCGTAGCCGAGCCAGTCGCCGACGGCTGGCAAGCCAACGAGTGGGTCAAGAAAGCCGTAGTACTCTACTTCCCCATCCGCAAGATGGAAACCATTGAGGTCGGCCCCTTCGAGTTTCACGATAAAATGGCCCTCAAGAAAGACTACGCCGCGCAGGGCGTACGGGTAGTCCCCCACGCCATTGCCCGCTACGGAGCCTACCTCGAAAAAGGGGTAATCATGATGCCCAGCTACGTCAACATCGGTGCCTGGGTTGGTAGCGGAACTATGGTAGATACCTGGGCTACCGTCGGTAGCTGCGGGCAGATCGGCCGCAACGTTCACCTCAGCGGTGGCGTCGGCATCGGCGGGGTGCTCGAACCCCTGCAGGCTACCCCAACCATCATCGAAGACGACTGCTTCATCGGTTCCCGTTGTATCGTTGTTGAGGGCGTCCGGGTTGGTAAAGAGGCCGTGCTCGGCGCCAACGTAGTACTTACCAAGAGTACCCACATCATCGACGTTACTGGCAGCGAACCGGTTACGCATAAGGGCTACGTACCGCCCCGCTCCGTAGTTATCCCCGGCACCTACGCCAAGCAGTTCCCTGCGGGCGAGTACCAGGTTCCCTGCGCCCTCATCATCGGGCAACGGAAGGAGAGTACGGACAAGAAGACGAGCCTGAACGCTGCGCTGCGCGACAACGATGTCGCCGTTTAGGGTGCTGTTCAGATTTCTTCTCAAAAATATAAACCCCACTTCGGTAGAGCCGAAGTGGGGTTTATATTTTTGAGAAGAAATCTGAACATACATTAGAACAGCTCAATCGTATCTCCGGGTTTGAGCTTGTCGCTGTCTTCGGTCTTAGGTTTCGGAGCTGCCTTCCCCTTCGCTTCCCTAACCGGAGGTACGTAAGCTTCGTTGAGTTCCTTTACGCCCGTCAGTTTGCCGTCGTGGAGTTTGTTGCCTAACGATTTCCAGCCCTTCACGTCGATGAAGTCGGCGAGCTGAATGATCTTCTTCTGGGTTTCGCGCTTCACCTTGAAGGCGATCTCTGCTTCCGGTTTAGGATGGACGGTGGCCAGGTAGAGCTTAGACTGGCGGTTGTCGGTGATGAAGTTGAACTTCTGGCCGGTGGCGCTCGTCTCAATTTCAAAGCGTTTCACCAGCGTGAGCTTCCGTTCACCTTCATAGTAGACCGCGCTCACCACCATATCGTCGTGGTATTTGCCGATATAGAAGACTTGTTTGGGATCGTAACGGCGGGTCATGTCCAACTCGTCCAGTTCGTAGGTGCCGTCGTAATGCAATACTAGGAGTTTGTCTCCGGTATCGAAGCCCCCGAGTAGCTGACCACGTTCTTCTAGGTTGAGCCGGCCGCTTACTTCGTCCATCCACACCTTCAGGGCGCCGAGGGTACTCTTACCTGCTTCTTTCATCGTCACCTTCCGGACGGGGTAACGGGTCACGATGTTACCACCAGACCCGCGGCCCTTGATGGCGAGCTCGGCGAAGTCAAAATCAAAGTCTTTCACCCTGGCCTTAGAAGCCGGACTAAGCAGGATGTTCACAATTTCAGCCTCTCCGTTGGGGTTGGCGCTGAAGTAAAGCATTTTGGAACCTTTGGCTCCTTTGTGCAGTACGTATGGCCGGTCGCGGGTGATGGCCTTCACGTTGAAGCGCTTGCCCATCGCCCGGCCGGTCTTGCCGTCTAGGTAGATCATGTTATAGGTTGTACGCTCATCGCCCTTGCGCCACACGTCGACGTGGACAATGTTTTTGCCCACGAAAGTCTTATCGGCAATGCGCGTCACCACCAGCGTTCCGTCTTTGAGGACGACGATGATGTCGTCGATATCAGAACACTCCTTTACGAACTCTTCCTTCTTCAGGCCCATCCCTACGAAGCCTTCTTTCCGGTCTACGTAAAGCTTGGAGTTATTGGCGGCAACGATGGCGACCTTCACCTTCTCGAAGCTATCGAAAGTCGTCTGGCGCTCACGGCCTTTACCGTACTTCTTGAGCAGCATCTCGTACCACGCAATGGCGTATTCGGTGAGGTGCTCCAGGTCGTACTTCACCTGTTTGAGCTCTTCTTCGAGGGCGGCCATACGTTCGTCGGCCTTGAATTTGTTGTACTTCGAGATACGCTTGATCCGGATTTCGGTGAGGCGCACGATGTCTTCTTCGGAAATGGCCCGCAGCAATTGTATCCGGGTATCCCCTGCTTTCTTTTTATCCAGCGGATCGCGGAAGTATTTCTCCAGTCCGGCCCGGATGATGTCGATCACCTCGGGGAAGTCTTCGGCCTCTTCGATGTCGCGGTAGATCCGCTCCTGGATAAAGATTTTTTCCAGGCTGGCAAAGTGGAGTTTTTCTTCCAGTTCCTTTTGCTTGATCATTAGCTCCATCTTCAGGAGCGCCTTGGTCTGGTGCGTGGTGTGCTCCAGGATGTCGAGCACGGAGATGAAGTGCGGCTTATCTCCGTCGATGATCACACAGGCGTTGGGGGAGACGGACAGCTGGCAATTCGTAAAGGCGTAGAGGGCATCGATCGTTACGTCCGGGCTGATACCGGAGGCGAGTTCGATCAGGATTTCTACTTCAGCGGCGGTATTGTCCTGCACCTTCTTTACGCGGATTTTTCCTTTGTCGACGGCTTTCAGGATGCTATCGATCAGGCTGCTCGTCGTCATGCCGTAGGGTAGTTCCCGGATGGCGATGAAGTGGTTGTCGATCTTCTCGATCTTCGCCCGAATCTTGATCTTTCCCCCACGTTTTCCCCACTGGTAGTCGGAAACATCGATGCTGCCGCCGGTAGGGAAATCAGGATAAATTTTCGGCTTCTTACCCTGCAGGATCTTGATGCTCTCCTTACACAACTCGATGAAGTTGTGGGGCAAGATTTTGGTGCTCAGGCCAACGGCAATTCCTTCCGCGCCCTGGGCGAGCACGAGGGGAAACTTAGCGGGCAGGTTAACGGGCTCTTTCTTCCGGCCGTCGTAGCTCACCTGCCATTCGGTGGTTTGCGGGTTAAAGATCACCTCGGTGGCGAACTTGGTCAGCCGCGCTTCGATGTAGCGGCTGGCGGCCGCGGAGTCTCCCGTCAGGGTATTGCCCCAGTTCCCCTGGGGGTCGATCATCAGGTTTTTCTGGCCCATATTCACCAGGGCGGCACCGATGGCGGCATCTCCGTGGGGGTGGTACTGCATCGTTTGCCCGATTACATTGGCTACTTTGTGGTAGCGGCCGTCGTGCATTTCGTTGAGGGCGTGCAGGATGCGGCGTTGCACGGGCTTCAACCCGTCTTCAATGGTCGGCACGGCCCGCTCCAGAATTACGTAGCTGGCGTAATCGAGAAAATAGTCCTCGTACATCCCCTTCAGGGTCGTGATCTGCTCTTCGTTGTCGGAGGCGTGTTCCCCCTCGGGGTCCTGGGCCTTATCACTCATGTTGGTATCTTTTCTTAAGCTGTTCTTTTGGCGCGGCCGCAGGTGCGGTGGAAGTTTCCTGCAAACGTACAAGTAAAAGACCTTGACTCCCTGACTTTAACGCAATGGCGAAGATAGAAAACTTTATCGAAACCACATATTGTTTTAAAAACAAGTTTTCCTACGAATAATATCACTTGACTTCTCTCTGAAAAAATCTGAGGCCAGCAAACAAAGTTTGCTGGCCTCAGATTTTTTCAGAGAGAAGTCAAGTGATGCCCCTACCCCTGCCCGGTCATCTTCAGTGCCTCGGGCACGGTGATGCGCACACCGTTATTTTTAGCGACAACGAAGGCACCCGTTACCCCCATCTGCTTCAGGCGGTCCCGAAGTTTGGCGGCGCTGTTGTAGGTACGAAACTGGCTTACTACCACTTTCTGCACTCCGTTTTGCTCCTGTAGCTCTAGGGCATTACCGGTGGAGAGGTCGGAGTTAACGGTGTTCTTGGCGTAGGCTCCGAGCTGTACCTGGAAAATAACTCCGGCAACTACTGTTTGCTGGTCAGTATCCAGGCGGTCAGCCGTAGCGCTTGCAGCGGCAGCCTGGGCCTGGGCGAGTTGCTGGCGGAGCTGGTCGTTCTCCACCTGCGCGTTGGAGAGGTTGGTGCGCAGGGCGTTTACGTCCTGGTTAGCGGTGCTGCTCTGGTTTTGCATCCGGTTGATGTCTTGGCGGGCGGCTACGAGGGCGGCTTCGTTGGCTTCGCAGTTTTCTACGAACTGGCGCAGGGCATCCGGATTTTTCTTGTAGTTGGCGGCCAGGGCGGCGTAGTCGGTTCCGCCAGCTCCGGCCGTGGCGGCTGCGGTGGTTTTCTTGGAACAGCTGGAAACAGCAAGTACGGAGGCAATACAGAGGAAAAGGAATAGCTTTTGCATGGGTATGGTATGTTTTTGGTTCTGTACGATAGTACGCGTTTCCGAAGGAGAGGTTGCCTTCGTCACCGAGCTTTGTTTGTTAAAACCGACTTTGCACCTGCGGCCGCGCCCGAATTATAGTTTTGTATGCGCTGTGACACCTTAAGAACGGAGAAAAATAAAAAGGGGAGAGTAGACCGCAGCCTACTCTCCCTCACTTTTTGAAAGTTTAAATTTTCAGGTATCTGCTGATTACTCTGCTTTACGCTTTCCTTTCTTGATGAGGATTTTTTCCAGTTTGGAGTCGGTCGCTCCGTCGTGGTCTTCGTCTACATCGTGGTACTTCTGGAATTCGATCATTTCCTCCCATTTGCCATCGGCGGCGAAGCCTGCTTGCGTGGGCCATGAAGAGGGGTCGTGCATCTGGAAGCGCGAGCCAGCATCCGTGAGAATTTCCTTCAGGCGGTCCGTCTTTTCTTTGGAAAGCTGACGCCAGGTGATGATGCCTTCAGCGGCAAGGAGCTGGTTGATTTTGGGGCCGATGCCTTCTACGAGCTGAAGATTATCGGACTTGAAGCCGTATTCTTCGTCTTTGTAGACTTCGTCGGTTGCCTTCGCTTTGGCTTTCGGCTTCGGCGCAGCTTTCGGTTTTGGTGCTGGCTTAGCCTTGGCTTCTTCCATTTTCAGGCAGCCACGGGCTATTTCGTTGCCTTCCTTATTGTTAAGGATTTCCATGAAGTAGCCTCCCTTTTCGATCCGGTCGAATAAGGATGAATTGCCCTTCAGGTTCAGGACACTGCTGAGACGATCATCCCGGTCTTTCGCCTTGGCGAAACCTTCTCCGCGGAGGAATACGCCGCCTTCCGGGTGGTAAAGCGCAAAGTAGTACTTCCCGTTTTCGTGCTTGAACAGCGCGGCGTTATTGGCTTTATCGTTGATGGTACGGCCTTCGTAGCCACCGCAGGGGAGGTAGCGGTCTTCGTTGTCGGCAGCAGCGGGAATTGCTTCGGCTGCTTTGCGGTCCATTTCGGCGTACCGGCGGCCGGTACGGATGACGCGCTCTTTGCCGGAGCGGTAAGTCTTCAGATTGGGCCGGTTGACAACTGCACGGCTGATTTCCTCGCCTTTTTTGGTGACATGAACTTCCTTGATCACTTCTACAGGAACTTCTTTGATCACCTCGACCTCACGGATCACCTCGACTTCTTTGATGACCTCGACGGGGACTTCGCGGATCACCTCGACGGTCTTGACGACCTCCTTGATGACTTCAACTTCCTTGATGACCTCAACTTCGACTTCGCGGACGACTTCGACTTCTTTGATGACTTCGACGGGGACTTCGCGGACAACGTCGCGCGTGGTTTGGACCTCGCGGGAAACTTCGACGGGGACTTCGCGGACAACGTCTACCGGCTTGAGTACTTCGATGGTGTTGACCAGGGTTACGGGAACTTCCTGCATCATCGGTACGGTCTTGATTACTTCTGTTTCCTGAACAACAGGGACCGGTTTTTCTTTGATCACTTCGACTTCCTGGAAGCGGGTTTCCGTATTGGTGACTTCCACCGGAACTTCCTGAATTACTTCTACTTCTTTGAGTACTTCAACTTCGTTGGTGGCCAGTACTGCTTTCTCGCGGGTAACTTCCACTTCCTTGATCACCTCGGTGGTGGTGTTGAGGGTTACGGGAACTTCGACGCGGAGGGTTACCTCCTTGATGGTTTCCACCGTGTTGTTGGTCACGACCGGCAGCTCGCGGGTGACTTCTACTTCTTTGATCTTTTCGATCCGGTTCTCTACCGGAATCGGCACTTCCTTGAAGACTTCGATTTCCTTGACCTTCTCGAAGACGGTTTCAACGGGAACGGCTTTGTCCCGGAATACTTCCACGGGCTTAAGCTTCTCGATGGACTCGGTTACCGGCGTGGTGACCTCCTTGGTCAGGTGAACGATGTCTACCTTATGGATGATTTTTTCTACCTCGACGGGGACTTCGCGTACCACCTCAATCTCTTTGATCTTGGGCACTTCGATGAATACTTCGACGGGGACTTCTTTGACCACCTCGACTTCCTTGATGACCTGGACTTCTTTGATGATCTGGACGGGGATTTCTTTGATGACCTCGACCGTCTTGATCGTTTCGATTTCCTTGATCACTTCAACGGGGACCTCCTCCCGAACGGTTACCTCCTTGATGACCTCAACTTCCTTGATGACTTCAACGGGGACTTCCTTGATGACTTCAACTTCTTTGATGACTTCCACCTCCTTGATGACTTCAACGGGGACCTCCTTGATGACTTCGACCTTTTTGATCACCTCGCGATCCCGGTACACAGGAATGGGCACTTCTTTGATGACCTGAACTTCTTTGATGATCTCGGTTTCGCTGGTTACCGTTATGGGTACTTCTTTTACGACGGAGACTTCCTTGAAGACCTCGACTTCGTTCGTCAGGGCGACGGAGATTTCTTTGAGTACTTCTACTTCCTGAACCGTCGTCAACTCTTTTACGGCCTCTACCGCAACTTCGCGGGTTACGTTGATGGGCTGGAAGACTTTCACTTCACGAACGACCTCAACGGGAACCTCCCGGATTACTTCTACTTCTTTGAAGGTAGGAACTTCTTTGATCACTTCCACTGGAACTTCCCGAACAACTTCTACCTCCTTTATTACCTCGACGGTTTTCACAACCTCGACGGGTACTTCTTTGGTGACTTCAATTGCCTGCGCGATTTCGCGGGAGGGGAGCATCCGGTCGTTGGATACCATTTCAAAAACCTTGTCGGCCTGAGCGTCGGACAAACCGACTACCTGGCGAAGGCGGTTAATAAATTTTTGTTTCGTTAGTTGCATCTTGGAAAATGAGTAGTTTGATAAAATGTGTTGAGCTGCTGACTACTTTGAACTAAGGACTACCTTCTTCAGTGGTCAATATAAGTTTGGGAAATGAGCGGCGTATACTGTTTTTGGGTACTTGAATAAGGCCTTTGGCTTAAGTGGAGTCATAAATTCAGAAAAGCTTCAAGACTTTAAACCTTTAATTTGTTTCTATATTTAAATAAAAACAACATTTTAATTTACTTTAAGCTGTAGAACAAACGGACTGACGTACATTTGCAGAGCGACTGGTTTTCAAGTAACCGGCCATTGGACTGTGCTAAGCAAAAATTGTCACAAGAAAAACTTAAGAAAATTCGCCTTGACAGTGTTTTTCCGGTGAAAGCAGTCAAAAAAAAGCATGTTAACCGGATTTAAGTTTTGCAGGAACAGCCAAAAGCCAAAATAAGCGTTGAGCCCGGCTATCTCTACACGCAAGCTCTCCTTTCACCTTCTAATAGAGGATAGCCTACAAAAAAGCCAACGATGGATAAAAAAACAGATCGGAATGAGCGGGCGTTGGTGACCCAGAACCGGGCGGTGATGGAGTTTACCTCTCTTCAGCTTGGGCTGACGGCCAAGGTCATCCGTCGGGATGCCATCGATTGGGTAGCAAGGGCACATCGGTACCTGAACCAACAGAAATATGCAGATGCCATTGATGCCTGTGAACGCGCCATTGCTTTAGTTCCGGAGGATGGAGCCGCTTACCATTGCAGTGGTCTGGCCAGGCACCTACTCGGTGACGTGGCTGATGCCCTTACTGATTTCAGCAAGGCCATTGAGCTAAGTCCGGATAAGGTAGACAGCTACCTGGAACGTGGCTGCTTGTATTTTGAAGAAGAACGGACAAAAGAAGCCGTAGCCGATTTTGATAAAGTATTGCAGCTTGAGCCAGCGCACGCTGAGGCATTGTTCTGTCGTGGGTTTGCCTTCCACGAACTGAAAGAGCACGAACGTGCGCTTGATGATTTCTCGGCCTGTATCTCCGCCAAGCCCGATCACGTAGAAGCCTGGTACAACCGTGGTTTCACCCGGATGGACACGGAGGACTTCCGCTCCGCAGTTACTGACTTTACCGAGGCCATCCGGTTGCAACCCAACCACCTGAAAGCGTACGCCAGCAGAGGAGAAGCCCGTTACCACCTTCAACGCCACCGTGGTGCCATTGCAGATTTCACAACCGTGATCCGGGCCAATAGCCAGGCGACCAACTGCTGGTACAACCGGGGAGTTGCCTATTCCGACTTACTGGACTTCACCAGCGCACTTAGTGACCTGCGGCAGGCCCTTGACCTTGGACACCCCGCAGCTGCCTACGCCATAGAAAAAATAAAGGCCCTCACACCAACAAGACCCTGAAGACGACGGTATGACGCGAACCCATTACTTGCCCGCAGACGTAAAGCCCGCCTTAGTTTCCGCCCTGACCCAGGCGGAGACCTCCATCCTGCTCGCCATCGGCTGGATATCCGACCCGAGCATCCTGGGGCTTTTGCAAAAGCAAGCGCTGGCCGGCGTACGGGTAGAGCTGATTCTTTACGGGCATGACCAAAGCCGGGCAACCCTTTTCGGTGGCCAGACCTCCACCGAAGGCGTACACATAATCAGGGTTGGAGATAAGCTGAAAGAACAATTGATTGATGCCAAGTTCGGCCTGATTGACGCGGGGAAAGTGATCATTGAAGGAGATTACCGTTGGCAAAAGGGGCCAGCAGAGGAAGGCCGAACGCTAATTCTGACTACCAACGCCACTACCCTGGCCAAGACGTACCAGCAAGAATTCGACTACCTCCGCCACCACAACGACATGGCCGGAGACGCAAAAAAGACAAGCACCGGGCTGGCTGTACTCGTAAAGCGGCTCGAAGTAATCGCAACCCTCTTCAAACTGGATGACACCGATTTTCTCGACTTCAGGCTCGACGGATTACGTGAATTTACGGACGACCCCGACGTAGCCGCAATTGTAGAAAAAATTGAAGAAGAGCGCTTTGCGGAAGCAGCACAAGCGGTATCCTCTTTTTTGGAAGACCACCAAATTGCCCTCGCTTGCGTTAACCCACCGATTGACAACCTACTGCACGAAATCCAACAGTTAGAGCAGCAGATATCTGACGTTAGCCAGGAGGTAGCCGATACCCAAAAACGGATGGCGGCCTTTAGCAAGCTCCACGGTGAAAAGCTGGGTGATCTCCTGGAGGGCATCCTTTTCGAGACCAAAATTAAGGCGAAGCGACTGGCCGACAATGATCCCGCTCAGCAAGATTTTTACGACGAAGCCGCCAGTGACCACGAAAAATACACCAACAGCCAGGAAGCCGCCCGCAAGAACAAGACAAAAACACTGGACGCCCGCGAGCAGAAAGAACTGAAAAAACTCTACCGTAAAGCTTCGATGAAATGCCACCCCGACCGCGTGGTAGACGACCTGCACGATCAGGCCCAGGAAATTTTCCTGGAACTCAACGATGCCTATAAAAACAATGACCTGGAGAAAGTCCGGGCCATTTCCGAAGAACTCAGCAATAACCGCATGGCCGACAAATCGGAAGTACTGACTGAGAGGAAAAAACTAGAAAGTACCCGCAAAGGCCTCCTCGATAAACTAGCAGAATGGAACGCCCAACTCGACACCCTCCTGAGCCAACCCAATAGCAAAACCATCAACGCAATTAACGACTGGGACGACTACTTCGAGGAAACCAGAATTTTACTTGAGGATCAACTCTTCCGGCTACGCACCGAAAACAAAGCGGCGAAGCTAAGGGACGCCGTGTAAATAAATTACCGGTTTTGAGCTGGCGCTTTTGTTCTCACCGTACTTGAAAAATTCTTTGCATAGCCATAGCTACGGAAATAATTTTTAAGTGCGGTGAGGACAAAATAAGACGTTCAAAACCGGTAAGTTATTTGTACGGCGTCCCTAAAAGCAGAAAAGCCAGAGCTGAAGCAGCGGCTTGCTTCCGGCAACGACCCTTCGGAATAGTTGAAAATTCCGACTTATCCGCTTTCAGAGACCGTTCAGGAAACCTGACTTTGCACCTGCGGCCCCGCCCAGATATAGTAATGTATTGTTGTAGTAATGTAGTCGCTGCCGCACTATCCCGTGCGGTAGCGACTACATTACTACAACAATACATTACTACACTACTATTTACTCTCCAGCTTCCGGTAAGTCTGCAAGCCACACTCCAAAAAGTCTTCGTAGGTATCCACGTCGGCGGTGTAGGCAACGGGCGGGTTCAGGGTGGTGCCGTCCGGGCTAACGAGCACGTAGTACGGCTGCGAAAGCTTGGAGTAGACCGACTGCTGCAAGTACTGCCACTTCTTACCCACAGTATTGATGAGGCGCGTGCGGCCGGAGCCATCCATGCGGTCTACTTCGATGTGCTGCTCTTTGGGCAGTGGTTTGCGCTCGTCTACGTAGAGGCTGACGATTACGTACTCATCGGTGAGGTAGCGTTTGATCTTTTCTTCCGTCCAGACGTGCTCCTCCATCTTGCGGCAGTTGACGCAGGAGTAGCCGGTGAAGTCGAGCATCACGGGCTTGTCCACCTTGCGGGCGTAAGCGAGGCCTTCCTCCAGGTTTTTGAAGGGGGTGATGTTCCGGTCTTCATCGCAGGGCAGGAGGTAGTTGTAGCAGACGGGCGGCGCGATGCCGCTCATGAGTTTACGGCCAGTGTAAGTACCGGTGTCTCCGTCGGGCGTAAGGCCGATGGCGAGGTAGCCCGTGAGCACCAGTGCCCCTACCGCGAGGGCTACGCCGAGCACGCTTCTCTTGCGGTTCTTACTGTCGAGCGGGAAGCTGATGAAGCCCAGCAGGTAGGCGGCAATGCCGAGCGCACAGAGGATCCAGACGATGAGGAAGGGTTCGATGCGCAGGAGGTCCCAGTTGCCCACCAAATCCGCTGTACTCAGGAATTTGAAGGCTAGGGCGACTTCCACAAAACCTAATACTACCTTCACGCTGTTGAGCCAGCCGCCGCTTTTGGGCATACTGTTCAGAAAGCCGGGGAAGGCGGCGAAGAGGGCAAACGGCAAGCCGAGGGCTACCCCGAAACCAGCCATGCCGGCGGTCAGTGGCCAGGCACCTCCGCTCACCGCTTCCACTAGCAGACTGCCCAGGATGGGGCCGGTGCAACTGAAGGAAACCAGGGCCAGGGTGAGGGCCATGAAGAAGATGCCCGCGATGCCTCCGGTGCCCTCGGCCTTACTGGCCCGGTTCGTCCAGCTTTCAGGCAGGGTAAGTTCGTAGAAGCCGAAGAAGCTGCCGGCGAAGAAGATGAAGACGACGAAAAAGATCACGTTCAGCGTAACGCTGCTCGCGATGTTGTTCAGGATGCTGGGGTCCAGCCCGTCCAGCAGGTGGAAGGGCGCGCTCAGCAGCACGTAGATCAGGAAGATGAAGAAGCCGTAAAGACCGGCTTTACGGATGCCTTCGCCACGGGTACCGCCGCTTTTGGTGAAGAAGCTCACCGTTAGCGGAATCATCGGGAAGATGCAGGGCATCAGCATCGCGAAGAGACCGCCGATGAGGCCGAGGCCGAAGATGGCCCAGAGGCTTTTTCCCGCAGTTTGCTCGGCGCCTTCGCTGCAATCACCGACGGGCTCGGGGTTAAACGGGACGCTGATGCCTAGCTCGTTGGGGAGGGTGGAGTTGATCTGGCCGGTACCTGGGGCTGGGGTTAACGGAGCCGAGTTGGCGGTGAATCCGTCCAGCATCAGTATGGGGTCGGTATTGGTCAGGTCCAGAGAAAAGGCTACTTCTGTGGGGGGCAGGCACATTTCGTCGTCGCAGGCCATGAATTCTACATAGCCGGTGATTTTGTCGCCTTTTTCTGCTTTTACCAGTTGGCGGTAGGTTACCGTTCCGCCCATGATTTTTGGGATTTCGGCTTCCCATATCTTGTCGTACTTCGTCTCCAGGGTGGAGCTTGTTTCGGTTACTTCACCTATAGTTTTCACCCCTTTGTCGTTGGCTATGAAAAAAGTGGTGGGGATGGGGCCAGCGTCGGGGTCAACGTCTTTGCTGTAAAGCGTCCAGCCGGGGAGAATACTGCCGGTCAGGCTCATGCGGTAGGTACCATTGCCGAGGTCTTCGGCTTTGGCGTACCAGCCTACGGGCCTACGGTCGCTGGGGTTGGCACCAGTAACCTCATAGGTGGCTACGGTTGGTTGGTTATTGGTTATCGGAATTGTTTTTTCCGGCGTTCCTTTTCCGGGCGCGGCCGCAGGTGCAGGGGAGGTTTTTGGAGCAGTGGAAGCTCCATTTGACTCAGAACTCCCTGTGTTCTCTGTGTACTGTGTGCTCTCTGTGTTCTGTGTGTTCTGTGTGGACTTTGTGCTCTGTGTGCTCTGTGTGCTCTGTGTGGACTCTGTGCTCTCTGTGTTCTGTGTGGACTTTGTGCTCTCTATGTTCTGTGTGGACT
>CAYWMW010000013.1:27190-30936 GCA_964458975.1 uncultured Lewinella sp.
TCTGTGTGGACTTTGTGCTCTGTGTGTTCTCTGTGCTTTCTGTACTCCGCGTTCTCTCCCCCGGCCCAGGCAAAGCAAAACTAAAGACCTCATCAGTAGGCGGCAAACACTCTTCCTCATCACAGCACATCCACTCCACCATCATTTCAATCGGGGTGGAGTAGTCTTTCACCCGTACCCGCTGGGTCCAGGTAACGGGCCGGTCCGAGAGGAATTTATTGACTTCAATGCCGAACATCTCGTCCATGCCAGATTTCAGGTGACCCTTCTCTTCCGTCCGCCCAATCAGTTCGTAGTGATCGCCCGGTTCCCAGGTGAAGACCGTCGGTATCGGACCGCCCGGAGGGGTAAACTGACTGTAAATCATGAAGCCATCATCCGCCCGGGAGGTAGCGATGAGGTCAAACTCGTCGCCCTCCACCTTTTTAAAGTCAAACTCCCAACTGATCGGGTTGCCAAACTGAGCGGAAAGGCTCAGGGCAGAAAAAGCAATCAACAGCGTAAGCAGACGACGTAACATAGAAAAGAGGTATTAGCGTAACGGGGCAAAAGTACGGTGATAAAAAACGTTGCACCCGGCAAGCAACTAAACGATGTTCGTGAGCGCTTAGTTTTGTCGGGCAAACAGAATACTACAAATGTAGTATTTATTTTTTTAACCTGGGAGTTATTGGCTCTATAGCCGTTAGGAAGTGGATTGTTCAGGTGAGTTTTATTCTTTGCTTTTTAGCTCTCGACTGAAGTCGAGGCTACGGTTGCCAGCCCCAACAGCACTTCTGCCATGATGCTCCAATCGTACCGTTTTTTTTCTTCCCCGATCATCCCCTGCATCGCCGCCCGGTCGGTCGCATCGAAGTAGCGGAGGATGGCAGTGGCGATGGCTCCCGGTTCGGGCTGTACGACGTAGCCTACCCGCCCGTCGGGGCACATCTCCGCCAAACCACCGACATCGGTCACGATCATCGGCTTCTCGAAGTGGTAAGCGATTTGGGTAACACCGCTTTGGGTGGCGGTTTTGTAGGGTTGTACAAGCAGATCGGCGGCGTTGAAGTAGTCCGCCACCTCATCGTCCGGGATGAACTCCGCTTTGATGGTAACGCGGTCGGCCAGCTTGTGCTTTTCGATGATGGCATCGTAGGGCGCACGGTCGGTGTAGAACTCTCCCGCAACCAGTAGGTGGAGGTTGCGGTCTTTGAACCGTTCGTCGCCGAAGGCTTCGAGCAGCAGGTCTAATCCTTTATAGTCCCGGATGAGGCCGAAGAAGAGCAGGTAGTCTTTATCAGCGGGTAATCCGAGTTTTGCCAGCGCGGTCTCCCGGTTCGTCCGGTCTCCGAAGTGGTCGTAGACGGGGTGGGGAGATACTACGGAGGGTTTATCCCCAATGAAGCGCTTGAGATCTTCGGCGACCGAGTCCGTCAGCGAGAGAAAGCCGTCGGATGCTCCGCAGTAGTAGCGGGCGAAAGCCACATCCCCCGGCCGGGGCTCGTGCGGGATGATGTTGTGGACCACCGAAACTACCGGGCAGCCAACCAAGCGCCCCACCGTCCCCAGCGCTGGCCCCATAAACGGCAACCAAAAACCGATAACGGCCAGCTCAAAGCCCTCCTTTTTAATCTGCCGCCCCGCCGAATACCAACTCAGCGGATTCACCGAATTGATGTTGCGAACGATGCGCAAGCCCTCCGGTGCAGGCCCATCCGTATACTGAGACTTGCCGGGAAAGAGGAAGTTCGGATACTGAAGCGTGAAGGTGAAGATGGTTACTTCGTGCTCCTTGGCCAACTCGGTTGCCAGCCGCTCGTTGAAAGCGGCCAGGCCCCCGCGGTAGGGGTGGGCGGTTCCGATGATGGCTATTTTCATGTTGGCGAGTTAACGAATTGGTGAGTTGCTTTGCTGTTACTACTCACTTTGCTTCGTTTGTTCGCTTAGGGTGAGCAAGCGAAGCGCCGCGAACGGTACTTGCGGCAGCTAAATTTTAAATGTTGAATTTTGAATTGAAAATTTTAAATTCATCAAGTGAGCAAGCGTAGCGCCACAAACGGTAAGCGCGTTAGCAATTCCGTTATTCAACGGTATCCCGCCCAATAGAGTCATAATAAAAGCCAGCTTCCACCATCCGGCGCAGGTCGTAAAGGTTACGGCCGTCGAAGATGACGTTGTGGTTCAGGGCCTCCTGCATCCGGGCGAAGTCTGGCGTGCGGAAAACGGACCATTCGGTGACGACGGCCAGGGCATCTGCGCCAGCGAGGGCCTCGTACTGGTCTTCGCAGAAATAGACTTTATCTCCGTAGATTTCTTTGACGTTGGCCATCGCTTCGGGGTCGTAGGCGCGGACGTTGGCGCCAGCGGCCAGCAGGCGGTCGATGGTGTACAGGGCCGGTGCTTCGCGGATGTCGTCCGTATTCGGCTTGAAGGCGAGGCCCCAGAGGGCGATGGTTTTGCCCTTTAGGTCATCACCGTAGTAGGCTTCGACCTTGTCCGCGATGCGGAGGCGCTGGCGATCGTTGACGGCCATCACGGCGTTGAGGATTTGGAAGTCGTATTCGTTCTGCCCGGCGGTACGGGCCAGGGCCTGCACGTCTTTCGGGAAACAGCTGCCGCCGTAGCCGACGCCGGGAAAGAGGAAGCGTTTACCGATCCGGGTATCACTGCCCATACCCTTGCGCACTGCATCTACGTCCGCGCCCACTTTTTCACAGAGGTTGGCGATCTCGTTCATGAAACTGATGCGGGTGGCGAGGTAGGAATTGGCGGCGTATTTGGTCATTTCAGCGGAGCGGATGTCCATGAAAATGATCGGGTTGCCGGAGCGGACGAAGGGCTCGTAGAGGCGGCGCATCACTTCTTCGGCTTTTTTGCTGTTGGTCCCGATCACTACGCGGTCGGGCTTCAGGAAGTCGTCCACGGCTACGCCTTCGCGGAGGAATTCGGGGTTGGAGACTACGTCGAACAGGCTTTCGTCCAGGTTTTCGGCCAGGGCGGCGTGTACGCGTTCGGCGGTGCCTACGGGCACGGTACTCTTGTCTACGACCACGCTGTAGTGGCTGATCATTTTGCTCAGGTCTTTCGCTACACCGAGGATGAAGCGCAGATCTGCGGAGCCATCGGCTCCGGGAGGGGTGGGCAGGGCCAGAAAGATGACTTCGGCGTGGTCTACGGCAGATTGTAGATCGGTCGTGAACTTAAGGCGGCCCTGACGCTGGTTGCGCTCAAAGAGGACATCGAGGTCGGGTTCATAGATCGGGACTTCTCCGTTGCGCATCTTTTCTACCTTGCTGGCATCGATGTCTACACAGATTACGTCGTTGCCGGTTTCGGCAAAACAAGTTCCGGTTACGAGGCCTACGTAGCCGGTTCCTACAACTGCAATTTTCATATTTGGTCCTTTTTTAGGGCGGGCAAAGATAAGATGCTTTTTGTGGACATTTTGTGGCGCGGGACGCGGGTGCATTGGGAGTTTTACCAACCGAGCTCTTCCAGCCAGCCATAGTACTCCGTGATTCTGCTGGCTGAGTTGACTTCCAGGAAATAGGGGAAGCGGTCGTGGCAAGGGAAATTAGCGCAAGTACCGGGCCCTTCCAGGTAAATTGGGAAGGTAATTTCGTTCGCTTGAAAGAATGCCTTCAGGCCTGCCGGAGCGCGGGTGTTGCGGTTCACTACTGCTACCTGGATGCCGGAGCGGACGCTGGCTGGCAGCCGTTCGAAGGCCCGGTAAGTAGCACAGAACCGAAGGGCAACCCATAAAA
>CAYWMW010000014.1:0-11809 GCA_964458975.1 uncultured Lewinella sp.
TCTCAGGTGGCGACCGTTGCGCTGGAGCAATTTCAGACTGGCGCTGCCGACTTCATCGAGCAAGCCAAGGCCTTCCTGGCTGGGGGTTTTGCGGACTTCCGGGAGGAGACAGCGGAGTTGTCGTTGTTTGGGAAGTTGCAGTGTTTGGTTGCCCGGCGCTTTGCGTCGTGTAGGTTCCTCCGGCCTTCAGGCCGGAAAAGCTCCGCCTGAAGGCGGAGAAACCTGCACGGCCTGAAGGGCCGGGCAACCGATCAGTACAACTCCCCCCGCATCCCCACCAACCTATCCGCCACCGACTCCCTATCCACAGCAGCAGGCAGACTGCTGGCCGCAGCGTATTCCTCCAGCGCCGCCAGGCGCGTCTCCGCCATCTCCAGTACGGCTTCCAGGGAGAACTCCCCGGCCTTTATCCGCAGCAAAAACTCCCGGTCGGGGCGGCGGACGTTGAGCTGGCCGTCGCGAAAAATCTCGGTGGCCATATCGAGCAGGCGGATAGTGTGCATCATATTTTTGGCGTCGTAGCCCTGGCCGTGGTTCAGGGTGGATTCGTAGCGCACGTCGTTGCGGGCCGCGACCCACTGCCAGTATTCGCGGTGCTTGCGGCAGTAGACGGAGTAGCCGTCGTGGTTAAAACTCAGGTAGGCGAGGCATTTTTCGCCCTTCGGCACGCTGCTCAGGCGCACATCGTTGGCGGTCGGGCCGCTGCTGATGCCCTGGGCCCAGGTGCCGGTCGGGTCGTGGTAGATGGCATGGACGCCGCGCGTATGGTCAATACGAACAAGGGCGAGGTCGCAGGATGCAAGGCCCGTTTTCAGAAGCCAGTCGCGCAACAAAACACTCTTTCCTTCGGAGAGGACGTAGCAGAACTCCTCGACACTTTTGCGCTCCTCCGGCATCGGGTTGTGGACCTTCTTGTTCAGCCCCCGGGCCTTCCTGATCTGCGTCGTTGCGTAGCCGGCGAAGGTGGCCTTACAGGCTTTGGTCAGGAAGTCTTCGATCCGGAGGTAGTCCATGATCGGATGGCGATAGAGGACGGACTCCGGCGGCGTAGCCAGTAGTTCGAGGGCGGTGGGGTTTGCCTTGGTCAGTAGTTCTACGAAGCGGCCGAGCTCGTAGTAGACGCGGTCGTTGGTGGCGTCGGCGATTTGCTCGGGCGCGTTGCCTGCGTAGAAGTCGGTCTTGCTGGCGAAGAAGACGCCGCGGAAGTCCTCGTCCGATGACTCGGTGGCGAGGCCGTAGGCGTGGGAGCCGGACTGGCAGTTTAGGAGTTGGTTGGGGATTTGCATAGTGGTGTTGGTTGCCCGGCCCTTTAGGCCGTGCTGGTTACACCGACCTTCAGGTCGGTAATGCCCGGCCTGAAGGCCAGGAAACCTTCACGGCCTAAAGGGCCGGGTAACCGATCACCTCCCGGAAGAGCGCGTCGGCTTCGGTACGATCAGTGGTACGGCGGGGGAGGCCTTCCAACATCTTGGTGCTGCGCTCACGGAGTTTAGAGAAGTACATCACCAGGGGTTGAGGAATGGTCATCCGATGGCTTTCGCCTACGGTGACTTTGTGGGCGGTCAGCTCGTCCAGCAAGTTACGGATTTCCTGATCTGGGATGCGGCCTTGCAGCTCAGCGAAGGCGACCGGAGGATGACGGTTTTCGTTGATGACGTAGTTGGCCGCGAGGATCGGCCGGAGGTAATAGAAGTACTTTTTCAGGTTCCAGTCTCCGGCATCCGGGTCGAAACCAGCCAGTTTGGCACTGCGGGCGATGCCAAGGTAGTGGGCCGCTACCTTCGGGGCGTTGAAGTAGCTGGTCGCCAAGCCCCGCAACCGGGCCAAAAACTCCTCCTCCAAATGATAAACAACGGGCGAGTGCAGCCACTCGATCACCCCGGCGTTGCTGCCAGCGATTTGGCCGAGCACCTTACGCAGGTCCCAACCCACAAGGTCGAGCTCTCCGTCGAGTTCCATGATGGGGCCGATCATGTCTTTGGGTCGGTCTAACCGGAGGTACCATTCTCTGGGGTGCTGGTAGACGAAGCGGACGTCGTAGTCCGAGTCCGTACTGGCCAGGCCCCAGGCCCGGCTGCCGGACTCGTTGGCGTAGCGGATGGTGATGTCGCGTTCGGCCGCAACCTCGGCCAGGCGGGTAGTGATGAAGTTGGTGGTCAACATAGCTCTGCAATGTAGTAAGGGCGGGGGAAAGTTTCCTGCGGAGCTGAAATGCGCGATGGGCTGCTCAAAAGCCTTCGGCTTTCGATCAACCCATCGCTAGACGACGTACCCCTTCGGGGCACTTTGCTTAACAACCTTTCCTTGCACCTGCGGCCGCGCCCAAAAAAAGCTAGCGCGGGTCAACAAACACCCTAAGCCCTACCTCAACAGTCGCCTGCCAGGGGAACATTTTAACGGTGTTTGGCCGGGCGAAGTCGGTAAGATGCCGCTGCCCAACCAGCATACCGTAGAGCCCAACCCGTTCATTGAAGTTATAATTCGTCCCCGCTCCAAAACGGCCACTGATGGCTACCGACCGGTAGTTTTCATCCGACCGAGAGGCGCTGGATTCCATACTGCTTCCGTCCAGTGCGACGGTACGAGCAAAACTGGCCGTGGTTCCGTATTTACCGAAGACCGCGCCACCCTCAACAAAAGGCTGCCAGTTGCTCCAGGTTTTAAACTGGTACCGGAAGGTCAGTGCGCCCTCTACGTAAAGGTGCTTTTCCCGCGAGAAAATACTACCGGGAAGGTCTGCCGGAACCGGAGTATTGTGGTCAAACCCACCGTTGCCATCGTGCTGGGTACCCCAGCGCAATTCGGAAAAATTCCGTTGGCTACCGTACTGCGAAAACTGGGCACTTGTGCGTAGGTAAGTCCGCTGCCCAACGCGAAAACTCGCACCGAAGCCGAAGCGGTTCACAAAAGTTGGGTCGGTCGTGATCGAAGGAGCCTGTGTAAATCTGGCGGGTACGTTGGAGAACCCCGCCGCCCCGAACACCTCAAAAGACCCATAACACTGCCCCAAAAGACAAACGGGCAGCAACAGAAAACAAAAAAACAAGCATTTCATAATTCGTGAGTTTCGTATAAAAGACCGCGAAAGCCCACACAATGGTGTTCTTTCGCGAAAAATTAACGTTTCCCCTTTACTTCCGCCGCTTTCGTGTGTTAGCAACCGCATGACGATGCTCCAACTCCTCCGCACCCACCCGCGCTACCTGACCTACGGGTTCCTGCATTTCTTCTTCAGCTCGGTGGGGCAGACCTTTTTTATCAGCCTTTTTGTGGTCAGTATAACGGCGCGGATGGGCTGGCAGGAGGGTACTTTTGCAGCGCTTTATTCCGGGGCTACGCTGGTGGCGGCCTTCACGCTACCGTCCATCGGTGGGCTGGTGGACCGCCTGCGGGTTCGGTACGTGAGCACTACCGTTGCGGTGCTGCTGGTACTTGCTTGCCTGGCCATCGCTTATACGGCCAATGTTTACCTTTTCGTGGTGGCCTTGTTCTTCGTCCGGTTGGGCGGCCAGGGAGTGATGACGCTGATCGGATCTACGGTGGTAGGCCGGTATTTCAACGAAGGGCGGGGCAAGGCTTTGTCGGCGGCCATTCTGGGGATTTCGCTGGCCGAGGTCACCATTCCTTCTTTGGCGGTATACGTGATGGGGCAGTATGGCTACGGGCCGGTTTGGATGGGGATGGCGGCCTTGCTGCTGATCGTTTTCATCCCCGCCGTCTGGCTGTTGATTGGGCGCTACGATAATTTTCAGCGGGGAGACACCGTTGCCGAGGAGCAAGCCCAAGCGGACCCTGAACAGGCCACCCTCGCTTCCTGGACGCGGGGGGAAGTGCTGCGCGACCGGCGCTTTCAACTCCTGATTCCCGTCTTCATCATGTTGCCCTTTGTGTTCACCGGCCTGGTGTTCAACCAGTCCGTCATTGCGGAGCTGCGCGGCTACACGGCGGAGTTGATGGCCATCGGGCTGAGTACCTACGGCGCTTCCCGGGTCATCTTTTTGCTGGGCGCGGGCGGGCTGTCGGATAAATACGGCCCGGCGAATTTGCTGCCGCTGGCTTACGTTCCGTTGCTGACCGGGCTGGTGTGTTTGCTGCTCATCAAAGGTTCGGCGTCCGTCCCGATCTTCTTCGCCCTGGGCGGGATGACGGCGGGCGTTGAGTCCGTCCTGATGCCCGCCTTGTGGGCGGAGCGCTACGGGCCACGTTTTCTGGGCAGCATCAAGAGTACGGTCCGTTTGCTGGTAGTGCTGGCTTCGGCTGCGGCGCCGATTGTGTTCAGTTATGGGTTTCGGCTGGGGCTGGAGACGTGGCTGGCGGTACTGGTGGTTTATGGAGTGGTTAGTTTGGTTTTGCTTTGGTTGGAGCGGCGGATTGAGTAAGCAATTTCCTCAAAGCCTGAACGACCAACTATTCGGTTTAACCCGGTCTTCTTAACCTGTTTTGCACCTGCGTACCCGCCACTTCCTCTTCTGGCATTGTGCAAATAAAAACCTCCAGCCGAAGTTTTTCGACCGGAGGATTAGACACGCATGAATATTCAATAACACACTAAAACTAACCAAGGAAGCGACTCAGGTTGCGCTTAAAGAAGAACCAACCGGCGGTCAGAAAAACACTTCCCATGAGCAGCAATACCCCAATTTTCTGCATTACGGAGGCAGTGTCCGCTTGTCGCCACAGGATATCGTAAATAGCTTCGAGCCCCCAGTAATTGATACTGAACTTGGCGAGGGTTTGCATGAATTCAGGCATAATAAATAAGGGAATCATGCTACCTCCGATGGCGGACATCAGCAGGATACTGGCAATTGAGAGGCCTTGCATCTGGGCGCGAGACCGGCTCCAACTCGCCAGCAACAGGCCGAAAGCGGAGCAGGTAAAGACGAGCGCGGCAAGTACAGCTACCAACAGCAGCGGGGAAAGGCTAAGGTCTAACCCGAACACCCACTTAGCGAACAAAAACATGATCGTGAGCTGGATGCCAGAAACAAGTGCGCCCAGGAGGAATTTTGCACCAAAAAAAGCGGCGGGGCTCGGCAAGGCCTGCAACAGGCGGGGCAAGGTTCCGCTTTCTTTTTCGTCCAGGATGCTTCCTGCCAGACCGGTTACGTTGAAAAGCAACAGGATGATGGCGATGCCTGCGATGGGCTGCACCAACCAGGGGTCATTGCGGCGGGCTTCGGCGGGCTGAATTGCCCGAATTGCGAACCCTCCCTTTTGGGTAGATGGCGGGGCTGTCCCACTACTATCAATGTAGCGGGCCTCCGGCGTACTACCACCGTTGGCTTTCCGCAAGGCTTCCAGCTGAGGGACGAGTATAGACTGTAGGATACTCATTTCCATCTCTCGCCCTTCCTGGTAGAGCAGTTCCCACGGCAAATCAGTACCGTTGGCGTAGGCTTCCCCGAAGCCTTTTTTAATGACCAGGATTCCGGCTCGTTTGCCTTGTTGAACTACTTTTTCGCCTAACTCGTAATCAACCGGCTCCAGGCGCAGGGTGGGGCTTTCGCCCAGGAAGTTGACG
This sequence comes from uncultured Lewinella sp., assembly GCA_964458975.1. Taxonomy (GTDB): domain Bacteria; phylum Bacteroidota; class Bacteroidia; order Chitinophagales; family Saprospiraceae; genus Neolewinella. Next base: position 5,525 of record CAYWMW010000014.1, read on the forward strand.
ATGTACTGAGACACCATTGAGCTGTCCTGATCGACAATGGGCAACCAAACCTGGCGAATTTGTCCACTCTTTCCGTCGCTGCGCATTCCGGCGAACGCCATCACGAAGATGGAGATCATCAGGATGGGCATAGCGAATTTCATGGCAACGGCCTTGCGGTCGTTGAGAAGGATGGTGAGGTCTTTGAGAAATATATTCCACATGATGCTAGTCTCTTAATTGGCGACCGGTAAGCTCAAGAAATACCGTTTCCAGGGTGATGCGTTGGGTGTCGATGTCGCGCAGGTCCAGGTTAAGGATATTGAGGCGACTGATCAGTTCGGCGAGGCGGCGGGTAACTCCTTCTCCACGAATGAGGAAACCGCCTTCCGTTTTCTCTACGCTAAAGGGAGCTACGATATCCCTTATGGAATTCATTGTGGCTTCATCCGGGGCGGATTCCAGTCCAATACGTATGGCTTCGAGGTGACTGTAGCCAGCGCGGAGTTCCTCCAGCGTTCCTTCGGCGACAACGCGGCCTTCATCTACGATGGTGATGCGGTCACAGAGCATTTCTACTTCGGGCATATAGTGGGAAGTGTAGAGGATGGTCATACCTTCTTTGTTCAAATCCTTGATGAGGTCGTAGATCAAGTTTCGGCTTTGGGGATCGATACCGACGGTGGGCTCATCCATAAACAGGATCGTTGGGTTGTGCATTAAGGCAGCGCCAATGTTGATGCGCCGTTTCATTCCGCCAGAATACGTACTGATGGGATCGTTGCGGCGTTCGTAGAGGCCGACCCGATGGAGTACCTCCTCCGCTTTCCGCTTCAGCTCCTTGCGCGGGATGCCGTGCAAACCTCCCCAAAAGACGAGGTTACGGAATGCACTGAGTTCTCCGTAGAGTGCAATTTCCTGAGGGATGAGGCCGATGACGCGGCGGTAGTCCTTTCCGGTTGGGTCAACGATTTTCCCTCCGTAAGAAATAGCGCCTTCGTCAGCGTCAATCAGCCCACTGAGAATTTTGATGAGCGTCGTTTTACCAGCACCGTTTGGGCCCAGTACTCCGTGAATGCTTCCGGGTGCAATATGGAGGTCTACTCCTGAGAGTGCCTGCTTTTTGCCGTAGATTTTCACGGCATTAAAAATCTTAATCATGGTGGTATTTTTTATTAGCTGGCGGGAGTAAGGATCTGCATACTTAGAAGCGATTGGCCAAGCTCCTGGCCAACAACTTCGTTGATGCCAATAGTTCGGCGTTCACCTTTTTTTATTTTAGCCAGGTGGTTAAAAAGTGCAGGCTCGACAGGGTAAGTCTTGTAGGTTTTTTTATCGAACAAGAATCCGTTAGCGTCCATCTTAAACAATGCATATTTATCTTCATTAAATTCCACCTCGCTCGCCATACAAGCCGTTTCGGAAGGTGATGGCTGTTTCAATTTCCCCCGAATTGTTTCTATGTCCAGAAATTTATGGAAGTAAAACCAAGTTTGCCACTGGTCCGGGTACTTACGTACATACCCTTCCAAAACAGCGTAAAGCTTTTTTATTGCTCCATCAGGAGCTTCTTTTCCTTCACAGGAAATTGGGTCATGAAAAACCACTGCGGGGGTAAGCGATTCGCTTTCGGGATAATAGACAAAAAGCGGCACAATTGGCTTACGGGTAATTTTAGCAAGAACAGCAGCGCCACGACGTACGAAAATGGGCTGTCCGAGGAAATCGATCCGGGCCATTTTATTGTCTTTACGGTATTCTCCGCCAACGCCCGTATTACCGTCGGCAAAAATTGCCAATGAGATATTACGTGCTAAATAGCTATTTATTTTCATGACTGCCCTCGGATCTTCAGCGTTGACGACGTCAAAGAAAACATTTGTCTTAAGGACGGTTTGTACAAGACGAACCGTTTCGCGAATTTCATCCTGCTCTTCATCGAATATTTTCTTATTCACCACCATTACAAAGTCCACCCGCTGCTGCGCGAGGATTCCGACAATAGACCGATAAGAACCAAAATGGAACGAGGTAAAAATAGCTGGTAGCGGGCCGGTGTATCCTTCGGAGGAAGACTCTTCCAGGCCGAAGACGGAATCAATAGACTCGCAGTTATCGTGTTCTTTAAGGAGCAGGTCCCGGTAACACAATAAATTCAAATAATACTTCCAGTACCTCCCTGCTGGCACCTCCGGAAGGCAGTGTCGTAAGTTGGTAGAGAACAGCGTAAAATCTTTTAGTTGCCAATTACGTGCCTTATCGATTTCGCGTTCGTGCAATACATCACGCGCCGCTTGGAGGCGGTGGTTATTGATTCCTGTAGGAGCTGTAGCAGACATAAGACGAGAATTAAAAGATTAGAAAAAGGATGATGAGCAGAAAACGGGTTACATAAAGCCTTCGGCGGTCTGCTTACGCTGGTCAATGCCCCAGTTAAAGAAGGCTCCCAGGTAGATGAAGCGTGGGGCGGTAGGCGTGATGGCTCTTCGGGCCGCAGGATTAACAGTTCCGTACTCATACCCGAAGATCTGCTCCGTACCGAGTACATTACTAACGCTAAAAACGAAGGTAGCAAATGCACTACCAATTTTGGTGAGATGTGCTACTGTGAAACTCAGGTTTTGAAAATCCCGGGTTCGGCTTGAGAGGAATTCAGCCTCACTTTGGTTTGGATTGAAGTAGGGGCGGCCCGTTGCGTATGCGTAAGTCGCACTGATGTTGGTAGCAATACCCGGTATGAATTGCTTGACGGCAATAGAGGCGGTATGATCTGCCGCAAAAGTGGGCTGGGCAGCCCGGGGGAAATCTAGGAAATCCCGTTCGGTATCCAGGTAAGAGTAAGAGATCCAGTAGTCCAGGTTTTTAACGAGTTTTTTATCTCGCCAGAATAGTTCCAGGCCACGGGCGTAGCCAGCACCGTCGTTGGAAACAGCGGGTGCAGTTTTAATCAGCCGGCGGTAATCCTTGTGGAAAATTTCGGCGCGAAAAGTTCGACGTGGATCATTTTTCTGGTACCCAAGAATATAGTGCGTGCTCTCCTGAAAATGCAGCGAGGGATTTTGGGCGACGAAGCGCAGGTGCGGGGCTTGGTAATACTCACCCCAGGCAAAGTTAATTTGCTGTTTGGGGGCTACTTCATAACTCAATGCCGCCCGGGGCGCAAGATTATAGCGATCAATGGAGGCGGAATATTCCGTTCTCAGTCCGAGGCGGGCGGAGAAACGCTCAAACAGGGGGAAAGTGCCTTCAATGAAAGCCGCACCATAGTCTTCGGTCTGTTCCCGGCTAAGGTCACCGGCTCTTTCCAACTGATCGTGGTGCTGGTACTCGGCACCCGTTTGAACTTTCTGGCCATTGTCTCCGATCCAGGTAGCCGTTGAGCGAGCTTGGTAGAAATTTGTAAGCCGGCCGAACTCCTGGTCCACGCGCTCTTCGTTAGCCATGGCACGCCCCTGCTCTACATCATCTTCGTTGCGGGAATAGGCTATTGCGCTGCTGATCTTCCAGCGCTCGCCAATCATATCGGAATAAATCAGGTTTGAGTAAGCATTATTGTTCTGGATACCGAAGCCATCCGTACGCTCCGGGTAATCAATGCTGTTGCGCTCAAAGGCTAACTCGCTGCGGCCCACCTGACCGAAGTACTTCAGGCTACCTGTTTCTGATACCTTGTGGCGCAAGTTTAAGGAGCCGTCTAGAAATTCTGGCATTTTATTAAACTCACGGTCCTGGGGCACCAGGCCATAGTAGGGTTGAAGGTTGGTATAGTTTACTGAGGCGGCTACGGCGGAGCGGTCTTTATTGAACAGTTTAACGAGCTCTCCCTGACCACCAACGGTATTGACCGAGGCACTGAACTGGCTCTTCAGCGGCATATCCACTGATTCCAGGTTGAGGCTCCCCGAGAGCGCTTGCCCGTAGGCTGCTGAAAAACCGCCACTGCTGAAAAAGGTCCCCTGAAATAAACTAGGGTTGAAACGGCCACGCTGGGCAACATTATCTGCTCCGCTGTAGAAGAAATTCGGAACAGCCATACCATCAACAAAGATGGCAGTCTCATCCCCTGTTCCTCCCCGAACGAAAAGCCCTTCCTGCTCGCCCACCTGCTGGGTGCCAGGCATGGTGCGTAGTGCGGAAACAACATCAGCGTTGGCACCACCAGTAGTGAGAATGTCAAGCGTACTTAGCACCTCCGTACGGTGCTGGTCACTTGTTTTACCAAAGCGGCTGGCAGTTACATTAGCTGCAGAAAGCTGGATGGAAGACTCGGCTAGTGTGATGTTCAGTTCTACCGCAGCTTCTCCTTTCAGGTTTACGGTATGCTGCTGGTCTTCATAGCCCAGGTACTGGATTAGGACAAGTTGTTGACCAGTCGCCTCGGTAGTAAATGCATAGGAGCCGTCGATATCGGTAGACGTTCCATCGTAGCTACCATCTAGGAAGATGTTAGCACCTATAACGGCTTCTCCTTTCTTATCAACGATTGCTCCTTTGATGGTAGTAGCCTGTTGAGCCAAAGCCGGGGAAGCGAAGGTGAGTAGACAGCAAATGGTTAGTAAATACTTCATGACTTTTGATTTATGCAGTGAGGAGACGACATGAGATCAGCCCTGGCGGCGGCCGGTTACTTTCCGAACCAAGGCACTTCCGTAGCGGTAGGTCATATAGCCACCAACTCCCGTAAGGACAGCGGTACGGCCGATGAACTCAAGGCTGCACACGGAGAGATCCCCTGCGGCCAGGAAGGAAAAGGACTTACTCAGGTTACTGCCAATGAGCGGCAGGAGGTGAAAAAGCATAGCATAAGCTAGGAGCACGAAAAAGACCGAACGCAACAACGTGAAAAAGATCAGGAAGGGGTTGCGAACGGAAACTTTCTCCCGCATCTCCGCAGGGATTCCGGCCTCATATCCAGGAATGATTTTCTCGGCCACCATTCCCGTTAGCAGCATACTTTGCTGCGAAAGGTTTGGTAGTTTGAACAGGTCGCTATACACCCAATACCCGTCAAACTTAAGGACGAAATTAAGGTTGAGGATCATGGTACTGATGTTCAGAATCATGAGGTAGCGCAGAAGGCGGACCGATTCAAAATTAGATGTATTGTAGACGCAGTAGATCAGTACCAAATTAATCAATAACTGAAAGTAAATGCCCGCCAGGTTGACGATGACACGTTGGCTGCGGCTGAGCTTCCAGGCTTCCGTTATATCCGCAAACAAAACGGGAAAGGCCAGGTAAAAACCTCCGCCTACCTTTTTAGGCTTAACCCCAAAGTGATAGGCTGAAGAAGCATGCCCTAGCTCGTGAAACAGCAGGATGGCAAAAGCGACGGGATAGAAAAGTGCAACATACATGAGGTCTTTCCCACAGGTAGCAGCCACTGCACCTGCGGCCGCGCCCCCAGCTGTTTTTAAAGCCGCCAGGTTATTATATAGGGTAGTTAATTCAGATACGTAGTAAAGATTAAAAATAACTGCCAGAGCGAGTACCGGATAAAAGATAGCGGGATAAAAAGCGTAACGTAAAATGCTGACAATTGGCTTCATCCGCTCGTAACTAAGGATGGTCCATTGGCCGATCACCCCGGACAGATTCTCCTGAGGAGGTGGAGCAACAGCTCCTACGGGGGCATCAAAATCAATGCCCATTTTCTGGACGTAAGAATTCAAAAGGCCGGTTACTTCCGTAGTTGTAAACTCATACGTACCACGTGCCCATTTATTTAGTTCATGCACAATATCAGCAATCGCCAATTGCTCCGCTCGCAGGGTAAGTAACTGTTTCACTACGGCTCCGATATAATACGGACGGCCTTCGACGAGCAATAAGTACTTATCAGCGTTTTCGCTACCCCCTACGGGTTCTATGGTGAAATTGACGGTCATGATTTAATAATTAATACTGAAAAAAAGAGTGTGAAAAAGAGGTACCCACCACTGATCGCTAATCCGCATGCCTCTTTCTGCGCGATTATTCGAAAAATATTGGGTAAACCTCAATTGGTCACCAAGTGTGACAAAAGTGGGTTGCCCGGGTACTTAGTTTACCTCGATAGAGACGGTGTTGCCGTCGAACTTGACGGCATCGGCACCGGCGGCGGTGAGTTCGAAGCGGTCTTCGAGTTCGGTGACTTCGAGGGCGGTCTTGATGGATGGATTAGTCATAATGAAACTGGTTTATGGATGAAAAAATGGATGATGGCGGGCGGGCCACAATGGGCCCGCCCGGGTACTTAGTTTACCTCAATGGAGACGGTGTTGCCGTCGAACTTGACGGCATCGGCACCGGCGGCGGTGAGTTCGA
>CAYWMW010000014.1:11909-30503 GCA_964458975.1 uncultured Lewinella sp.
GAGACGGTGTTGCCGTCGAACTTGACGGCATCGGCACCGGCGGCGGTGAGTTCGAAGCGGTCTTCGAGTTCGGTGACTTCGAGGGCGGTCTTGATGGATGGATTAGTCATAATGAAACTGGTTTATGGATGAAAAAATGGATGAATGAATGATGGCGGGGAGCGTGCGGTAACCGATCGTACCGGAATATCACCTCCGGGGGTGGGTACGGCATACACCGCTTTCTCCGAGGCCAGAATTTTAGATTAAGGAAGCGAGCTAGTTGTTGGCAGCCGCGTTAAGGATTTCTTTAGTCCGCTTGCGGCCCCAGTTTGGGAGCAGGCTTTTCGTTTCATGGGGTTTGGCATCGAACCGTTGACCGGCAATTTTCAATAAGGGTAAACCTGCTTCCAGGCCACCACCAAATTGCTTGGGCCTGCCCATTACGTTGCGGGCACGGAGGTAATAGCTCCGGGGGTTGGTCGGGTCGGCCTCGGTAGCATCCTTCAGCAGTTTTTCCGCCATCGTTATGTACTCCAGTCCGCGGCCAAACATATCGACACGAATGCGGGTCGTGTAGGCCAAAGCGTAGAGGCACAGAATTTCCGACTGGTCGGCACTTTTCTTTTCACCAGAGGTTACCAGAAGTGATTCGGCTTTGTCGCAGTAAGCGTCCACCTTATCCAGGTCCCTGGTAGCCATGGCTGCATTGAGGTAACTGTAAGCGGCGTAATAGGCTGGTAGCCACTCTTTTTTCTCGGCACTGGCGATCCGTTCAAAGGTGTTTGCCGCGGCGATAAAAGAGTTGACAGTCTTGGCCGTATCCACTAAATGAATCTGAGCCTGCATAGCCTGGTTGTACTTTTTCGATCCCTTTTCTGGCCCTGCTTCCGGGTCAGAAAAAGCGATAAAAAGCGTCCCCAAAAGAAGGGAAATGATAGTAATTTTCATGGTTATATAGATTGAACTTTTTATAAGATGTTGGTGTAGTAACGGTACTTATTAGTACACCTATGCATTCAATTTTTCCAGGTCCTTACGACCTACCCGCGCAGCAAATAAAGCTGGCTTCGAGCGTGGAAATCAATTATTACGTTTGTGGAGAGGCAGAGCTCCCGGTCTTATTTTTGGTCCACGGCATGGGCAACTACGCCCCGGTGTGGTTCAAAATGATGCGACTCCTGGGCGCGCACTTTCGTTGTTATGCGATTGACATCCCGGGCCATGGAGATTCTCCCCCGCTAGTGGAAGAAGAAAGCATCGTTGCTTTTGCGACGGTTTTGGAAGACTTTATCCTGGCAATTGCTCCCAGCAATTATTCCCTGGTGGGGCACTCGATGGGCGGCCAGATCGTGATGCAGGCCTGCCTGAACAAGCGTCTTACGCCCCAACGGGTTGTTCTCCTGGCCCCGGCGGGTTTCGAGTATTTCACTGAAAAAGACTTCGCCTGGCTTTCTTCGATTTACCGGGGAGGCATCATTGAGAAGCTTGGCAAGTCTCGCATGGTCAGTCAGTTTCGGGAAAATTTTCATGTGTTTCCGGACGATGCTGAATTCATGCTGCAGGACGTTACTCACTTGCGGGACTCCGATCGTTATCGGGCCTATTGCCACACCCTTTCGCGGTGCGCGCGGGCAGTATTTGCCAGTTCTGTTTATCAGCAACTTGAAGGCGTTCGGGAGCCGATTTTAGTCTACTATGGGCAGTCCGATGTCATGGTACCCCATCGGGTACTTCATGCAGATCAAGACTTAGTCAGTTTGTGCCATTCTGCGGTAGAGCGCCTTGGCACGGCGGAGTTACGGTTGCTCCCGGCTACGGGGCACATGCTTCACTGGGAAGCGGCGGAGGAAATTAGCCAGGGGATTGTTTCCTTCCTAAGTGCATAAGCTTTGTTAGGTATTCGTCCGGGTAATAGGCTACGGTTTTGGAGCGTTGTTCAGCGAATTGCAGGAACTGCTCATTAGACAACTGAACCTCCCCACGGGCAGCGATCAGGTCGTAGACTTCTTTCAAATCTTCAGCGGCCATATCAGGATTTGGCAATGTTTGAGCAATGACTGGTTGAACGCTCAGCAGGAAGCAACTGATCAGCAGAAGGATGAAGTATTTCATGGTAGTTTCTTTTTAGTATTTAGTTAGTGACTCGGCGGAGGTTATCGACAGAAACATCGGACCAACTTGCGCAGCCGGCAAGGCCAAGGGTTAGCTCAGTATCGGCTAGCAGATTAGAAGCCCATTCCTTAACTCCCCGGGATCCGCCCAGGGCGAGGGCCAGGGCGTAGGGGCGGGCAACACAGACCGCTTTCGCTCCAAGAGCCATGGCTTTAAAGACGTCTGCTCCACGGCGAATGCCACTGTCAAAGAGGATGGTTGCCTGATCACCGGTAGCATGAGCGATCTCAGCCAGTACATCCAGAGCGCCAATTGCTCCATCTACCTGCCGTCCACCGTGGTTGCTAACCAGGATGCCGTCAGCACCATGATCGAGAGCCATCTTTGCGTCTTCCACACACTGAACCCCCTTAAGGATGATCGGTAGTTTGGTATGAGCGCGGATGACTTTAAGGTCTTCCCAGGTAAGGCTTGGCCCGGTAAACACGCGGGTGAAGTTGCTGAACGCCCGGGCGGGATTGTCTTCAGGAGATCCCACTTCCGCTATAAACACAGGATCCGTATAGTAATTCACTAGGCCTTGCTGACGCAGAAAAGGTAGGTAAGCGTTGTCAATATCTTTCTCCCGCCAGGCAAGTAAAGGCGTATCCAGGGTAACGACAATGGCGGAATAGCCACTTGCTTCGGCCCGGCTTAAGAGGCTGCGGGTGAGTTCGTGGTTTTCACCCCAATAAAGCTGGAACCAATGTGGATTGTCTCCGTTGGCAGCAGCGACTTCCTCCATTGAATAGGAAGACACGGTGCTACAGGTTTGAAGAATTCCCAACTTACGCGCAGCTTTTGCCACGGCCAACTCTGCTTCCGGATGCGCAATACCGAGCACCCCCACCGGACCAAAAATTACAGGGCTGGCGAAACGGTGACCAAATATTTCCGTAGAGATATCCCGGTGGGAAATGTTGCGCAGCATCCGCGGTACGATCTGCCAGCGGTCTAAAGCCCGACGATTATTCGTCATTGTAGACTCTCCACCAGCTCCTCCGGCAATGTAGCCGAAGGCTCCAGGGTCCATCTTCTCTCTGGCCGCCTCTACCATATCCTCGTAGCTGCTCGGCAGTAGAGGAAACTGCTTGGCCGCGCCCATTGCGTAGACACCAAACTGGTGCTTTAGCCCAAAGGATTGCGATTGTACGAAACTGTTCATGATGTAGGAGTTGGTTGGTGAAGAAGACGTTTATGGCTAGTAGAAGTAAGCCTTACCTGTACTATGCGGCGGCTCCCAGTACTATTGACGTTGTATTACCGCCGGTGTGTACGGAGTTTACCAAGACGTTCCGTAGCGGGCTTTTCACCGGCCGGGTGTCTTCACAAATGGAAACGTTGCCTACGGGAGGGCCAAAGAGATCAGCGGGGATGCCGGTACCGACTACCTCGTCGCGGTCCATCATCAGGGCGGCGGTGGCTAGGGTCATCGGGCCGGAAGCACCGAAGGTTTCTCCCGTCATGGTCTTCGTCATGGTATAATGCACCGGGCGGTCGTTCCAGACGGAAGCGATGGCTGTCACTTCTTGTTCCCGTGCCTGCCAGGGTAAACCCGCACTCCCGACGACGCAGTCGACTTCGGAAGGTTGGACTTCGGAGAACTTCATAGACTGGTCCATGACGTAGGAGAAATCATCCTGATTGCGTTCTGGCACCCAATCTACGTAGGCCTCGTCTCTTACCGTGGCGTAGTTCTTCACCTCAGCGTATATTTTGGCACCACGGGCCTGGGCGTGCTCGATTTTCTCGAGGACCACGAAGGCGGAGCCCTCTCCCATGAGGGTTTGTCCTCCGTTCTGTCCCCTAGTCAGGGTACGTAGCAAATCTGCCTGAGCATTTTCGGATTCTGTTCCGTTCGGATCGGGCAGAATTCCGGCCTGGCGATGGCTGAGTACGATGATGTCGCGCACCTCGTCAAAACCGCCGCAGATCATGATGTCGGCCTCATCGTCCCGGATTAAATCCAGGCCATAGCAAACGCTGTTCTCTCCAAGCAGTATTGAACTCGGGCCACGGAATTTAAAGTAGCGGGTGATGTCTCCCAGGGCACAGTTAGAAACCGTTTTCGTGAAGGTGAAGGGACTGGCCTTGCGCGGCCCTTGACCGAAGAGTTTGCGTAGGTAGGCTTCTACGGCACCGTTGGCGGCGAAGGTTGTATTCAGGATCATGCCGAGACGTTCACGCGGAATATCAAGGTCATAGATTCCCGCATCTTCGACGGCTTTAAGGCAGCCCATCATGGCCAGTTGAGAGTAGCGTAATGGGAATGGAGCCCTCAAACCTTCAAAACTGTCTTTGATGTTGAAATTCGGGCAGGGGAAGAAGTACTCTTCCTTCAGTTCGGGTTCGGTCCATTCGTTCTTGATGGTGCCACCGCTTTGCCCCTTACGGAGGTTCTCGTAATGCTCTTCGGCTCCCATTCCCAGGCTAGACACGATTCCGACTCCGGTAATGACAACCCGCTGTTGTTGATTTCCTGCATTCATGATTGGCTGAATTTTAATTGTATTGTGATTTAATTTCTGGAGGGGATGAACGCTCCTGATTTGTCTAGGTGGACGGTAACTTCTCCCTTAGCGACAATTTTACCTTCATCGTTTTTCACCTTAGCGGTGTATACGGAGAAGGCCATCAGGCGCTGTTTGATTGCTACTTCGATGGAGAGTTGGGTATTGGGGAATACTGGGTGCGTGAAGCTGGTTTTATTGACACGGATGGCCCGGCCGACCATTGGCTTCTTGGTCTCCTCCCCTGCACCTGCGGCCGCGCCCATTGCTTCCATACGTCCGAAGAGTCCACAAGTTTGGAACATCATTTCGATCAGGCAAACACCCGGCAGCATTGGATAACCGGGGAAGTGTCCTTTGAAAAAGATCAGGTCCTCGGCTACGAATTTGGTGGCGGTCAGAGAAACTCCAGCCTCGTAGCTGGTGATTTCGTCCACCAACAACATCGGCTCACGGTGGGGCAGCATGGTAGCTACCTGAGGGAATGCAGTTTTAACTTGGGACATTTAGCGTTGATTTATCCAGTTGTTCCTCAATGGAATCGATGAGGGCTGGGATTTCGAAGGAGCGCGAGAGTAATTCGAGCGGATGACGGCTGGCTACCCTGCAGAGGTAATCAGGATGGAGATCGAAGGATTGGAGTTCATAATCGTTGAAGTATTTCATAACAGATTTTAATCCTCCGAGACCTTCACCGGTACACTTTAAGATGGCTTCCATATTCACCCAGTCTTCCAGTTCGATGGGTCGGCCGAGGTTGATGATTCGATCGATTGATTTGCGGTATTTTTCGAGGTTTTCGCGCTCTGCCCGGTGATGGACATCGAGCCCGAGGCGACCGTTGAAACTGAGTGCGCAGGCGATCAGGTTTTGAGAATGTGAGATGTTAAAATCGAAGCTTTCCTGGCTGGTGATGAAAGGGCGGCCCTTGGCATCATAGCAGAGTGGATATTTACCCGGAACCGCGCCGGGAAATTCATTCATCAACGCCGTGTAGAGCAAAACTTTACTGACGATTGATTTACGACGATCAGGAGAGCTGAGGTATGCTTTCCAACGCCGCTGAATAGCGGGTGGGAATAGTTCGCGGTAAGCTTCCAAGGCTTCGATGATATCATCCCCGTCTTCGTAATGGACGTGATATAGGACGTTATTCATCTTGGTTATTTAATTTTCCGGAGGTGCTCAGCGGTGAAGCCAAGTTTACCGGAGGTGGTTACTATTTTTGAAATTTGAGTCGGTTTAGCCGGGGAAAAACCACATCAGTATGGTCTCTTACAACCTTGCCGAAGTGGCGCTCGATGTGGTTCAGTATTTCTTCGGCGGTAGGCTTCTCTTTAGCCATTGGCACTACCCCTACTTTTATGCGGCCGGAGCTTTCTTTGCTTACGCTCAGTTTGAAGACAGAGAAGTTTCCATAGACCTCGTCCATCAGTTGGTTTTGCCACAGTACGGGTCCAAATCTTTTCAGGCGGATCTTGCTGTTTTTCCTACCCAGGATAAAAATCTGCCCTTTCTTGTTGATGTATCCTAGATCCTGGGTGTAGATGGTTTTACCGACGATCTTCAGTCCGTTGCTTTTCCCGAGGAAATAGCCAGCGGCAGCGGAAGGCGTTCTGACCACGATTCTGCCTACTTTCAGTGGCGGTAGCGGTTCACCACGCGGGTTTGTGATCACTACCTCTACATCTTCAAGAGGAACGCCAACAGAAGAGAGGGCATCTGTAGCAGACTTGACTATGTTGGTAGCGACTCTGGGGCCCGCCTCCGCCAGCCCGTATGTCTTTATAATTGGGCAGTTGAAGGTCTTCAAAGCCTTACGTACCGTACCGGGCTCGATGTGATTGCCTCCGCAGGTAACATAGCGCAGGCTGTTCCAAAGTTCTGGTTGCCCTTTGAATTTGTCCTGTTTGTTGATCATATAGACCATCTGCCGGAAAATAGGCGGAACGGTAAACACGGAGTTGATCTGATGCTGGTTGATCAGCCTTAAGATGGCCCCTACAAACAGTACCTTGTTAGAGAATACAATGGTAGCTCCCATGTAGAGGTGGCTTAAAAACTGGGCAACCAGGCCGTAGGAATAGGTTAGTGGCAACACCATCAGGGTTCGATCTGCGGGGTTTATTCCGATGGCTTTTACATTCCGACGCACGTTTTCGAGAATCCCACGCTGCGTATACTGAATGATTTTTTTGCCACCGGTGCTTCCTGAACTTGTCACCAGTGCAGCCGCCGCAATTCTGCGGGCTTCCCCGGGGAGGCTGACCTGATACCAGTTCAGCCCTTTGTCCAGGAGGTCCACCTTTTGGGGTGGTTTTTTAGCCCGAAAAAGCTTTTGCGTACGCTCGTGCATCACGAAGCCAAAAACGCCGATTTCTTCTGGCTCTACCCGTTGAAACTTGTCCGTGAGATTGATGACCATCGGTACAGCTCCGATTTCCATAATTGCCAGGACTAGGGTAGCGACCTCAATGGAAGAGAGCGGGCACATGATACCAACAACGTGGCCGGGTTCAACGCCCCTGGCCTGTAAGGTTTGGCTGAAGTACTCAATTCGCTCCCAGTATTCACCGTAGGTAACCTGTCTGGTTTCCTCGATGAGGGCAACTTTCTTCATCACGAACCTATGGCGTTCGCGCAAAGTATCAATCAACGAATTCGGGGATATAACCCTTGCTGAAGTTGGTTGGACTGCCTGTTGAACGGCAGCGGCATTTACGGCGGTCATGATGAGTTAAGTTACGAGGTGATTAAAGGGAGGATTGGTTGTTGTAAAGGGTGCGAGGCAGGGGCTTCGCTTACACCAATTCTGCTTCCAGGCTGGTCCGGATCATGGAGCTGAGGGTCTCTACGTTCTGGAAAGATTCCTCGTCAAACTCCGTTGGCATTATGCCGAATTCTTCTCCGAGAACGGTAGAGATTTCGAGAATAGCGAGGCTGTCCTGGATGATGCCCGGCTCTTCTTCGGTGCCGAAGAATGGGGTTGTGTTGTCGATGGAATCAGGAGTAAGGTCAGTAAGGTCGAGCACTTCGATGATGCATGCCTTTACTTTGTTCTGGATGGCGATAATATCTTGCATGGTAAAAGGAATTAAAATTGGATTAGTAATTAATGATTGTTGAAGGAAGGGAACATGCTGCTAGGCCGCTTGTCCCTTTTCGTATTTCCGGATAGCGATGGAAGCCATATTGCCCGAGAAGCCAAAGGAGTTGGAGAGCGCCAGGCGTACCTCACATTCTTCAGATTCTGCGCTGGCCAGAAGAAGGCGATCACTTTCGATGATACTTTCAGTTATTCCGGTAGATGCGGGAATGAAGTTTTTGGCAACACTTAGAGCAGCGGCGACAAATTCTACACTACCCGCAGCTCCGAGTGAGTGTCCGGTTAAGGCCTTGGTTGAGCCGATATGGACGGAATCATTTTCCCCGACCAATGCTTCAATGGCCTTTATCTCCATTTTATCATTGGCCTTGGTTGCGGTTCCGTGGGCGTTGATGTAATCTACATCAGCGGCTGTTTCACCAGACATTTTTAGCGCGCTCTCCATCGCCTGCCGGGCATAAATACCTTCAGGATGGGGAGCTGTAGCGTGGTAGGCCTCGTTGACGATGGCATACCCGCTCACTTCTGCGACAACATTAGCGGCGCGGGCGCAGGCGCTGGCTTCGCTTTCGAGTACGACGTACGCTGCGGCATCTCCCAGGTTGAGCCCATCACGGTGCTTATCAAACGGTTTGCAACTCCCTTTTGAAAGGGCAAACAATGAGTTAAAGCCGCTGAAGGTGAGGTAGGTGAAAATATCGACTCCACCTGCTATTACATAATCTGCCCGGCCGGACCGAATGAGGTCAAACCCTCTTCCAACTGAATTGGTACCCGAAGCACATGCCGTGGAAACCGTGGATAGTGGGCCACGGATACCAAGACGGCGAGCGATGTCTCCTGTGATATTAGGCGTATTGTAGCGAAGGAGATTATAGTCCCGTTCCTTCCCCGCCAGATCGTCCTTGATCCAGTGCATGAAAGGGTAGCTACCGCCTACTGAAGTACCGACGCAGAGTGCCACACGGCGAGGGTCAACCTTTGCCAGATCCAGGCCAGATTTCTCCATTGCCTCTTCAATAGCGCGGACGCTAAACTCGGTGAGGATACTAACATCGACCTCATTGATCTCGGCGTACAGTTCAGGGTCTACGGTGCATCCTTCGTGGATGCGAAAGTAAGTATCTGAAGCATCGAAACGGCTTGCTTCGATTGGCTTGAGCCCTGAACGCCCCTGCCGGAGGCCAGCCTCAAACTCTTCGAGATTGTTACCAATGGAACAGATAACACCCATTCCGGTAACGACTACGCGATTAGACATAATAATTTGTTTTTGGAAAGGAGAAGGTGGTTAAACCCCGATACCACCGTCGATGGTAATTTCCTGACCGATTAGGTAAGAAGGTGCAGAAGTGGCGATGTAGGTGATCAGGTTAGCGACTTCTTCCGGCTCGCCCATTCGCTTGAGTGGGCTGTTAGCCAGGCGCTTCTCGTAGTACTCCGGTTTGATGTCCTTGGTCATATCGGTACGAATTAGACCGGGGGATATACAGTTGATCGTAACGCCGAAAGCTCCCATTTCTTTGTGCACCGTTTTGGAGAAGGCCACGATGGCTGCTTTCGAGGCAGCGTAGGCAGACTGGCCAGCGTTTCCGCGCTGTCCGGAGAGGGAAGTGACGTTAATAATGCTCCCCTTCTTCTGGCGCATCATAGAAGGTATTACCGCCCGGCAGGTATTCATTACGCAGGCAATATTGGTGTTCAGTACGTACCACCATTCTTCATCTTTGGTCATGATGAATGGCTTACTTGTACCTAGTACACCTGCATTATTGACAAGGACCGAAATTTCGCCGTATTCCTTTCTGATCATGGTGACCAACGATTTAACCGCTTTGGTATCGGTCATATCACATTTAAATGCGTAGGGAATGGGGCAATTAGCTGCAATAATTTCAGCCACTACGTTATTGGCCATTTCTTCATTGCTCCGGTAGGTGAGGAAAACTTTGAAGCCTTTTTCGGCAAGCTGCAGGCAGGTGTGCCGGCCGATGCCTCGAGTGCCCCCTGAGACGAGGGCTATTTTTGGAGTTTCCATGGTTATTTTTTTCTGGATTTTACGGAAGTAGGATCAAGCTTACCGAGTAGTTTGGCTGCTTCGTCTTCTCCCCAACTTGGAGCGAAAGGATCTTCGGACGACCAGTTTTCAAAGGCTTTCAAACTGGCCCGTACAAGAGGAAGGGCCTTATCTGGTCCGCCACCGTAACCGGCGGGAGTCCGTTCTACCATTTGAGCAAGTAATAACAGTAAGCGAGGATTTTCCGGAGCCTTGGCTTTGGCAGGAAATAGCATACCCATCGTTTTTGGACCATATTGCATTGACCGGCTAGCGGGGTCGATAGAGATACGCGCCTGGTAAATTCTTGCCTGTAAGGCTACTACTTCAGCCTCGTTAGCTCCCGCATCTTTAGCCAAATCAAGGGAGGTTTGGGCAGCACTCACTAAGCGGTCCCGGTCTTCCTGGCTTCCTCCCCTAAAGCTCTGGACAACGGCCGCAAAGGAAGCGTAGTAATTGGCGTGCCAGGTGGCTTCTTTGGCTTTGGCCAGCTCGGTAAAGGCTGCGGTGCTAACGGTAAACTGATCCGCGCTTTGTGCCTGGCTAAACTGCCCTAATGCCTGGCCAAGTTGTTGTTGAAAGTTAGGCTGGCTGAAAAGAGAAGTACTCCCCAGTAAGAGTGTGAGATAGAAAAGTGGTTTCATGGCTTTATTATTTAAGCGTTGACAACAAGTTATTGTCTTGTGAAAAAATCAGATGGATGTGGCCGTCACCTCGAAGAATTTTGTAATATCCTTTCTTGACGACCTGGGCTTCGCCGTAGCGTTGCCAGATATGTTTGGGAATGGCATAGTCTTCTTCAACGACGAAGTAGTCAAAGTAGAAGTAGCGTTCCATGGTAAGTGGACTGATCTGGTCGAGGCTGATCAGTAAGCCAATTCCATTAGGTGTCGCAGGGTAGATTTCTGCGCTCACTACGCTACCAGCACAGACTATAGAATTAGCTTGCCCCTTAGGCTCGATCTTACAAATTCCGAATCCAGCGCAGTTACGATCTGCTACTCCGAATACTACATCGACGAGTCGACGCGTCAGGCCCTTTGGGCGGACAAATCGGCTGATGCTTTTGGGCTTTACCATGATGGAGATAGTTAGTGGTTCTTTGTGATTCAGAAGAGAGACTTATTTGTTTCTCTCCCTTTGTTGATCACAAATCTAGGGCAACCTGGAGGCTCACAAATGGACACCATTCTAATGGTTTCCCACCGCACATTTACATCATAACAATTCAAAAAAAATCATAAATAACTGACAAACAGACACTTGACCCAATTACAAAATTGGATATAAAAGGCACATTGCGTAGGTTTTTTTCAAGAAAATACAATTTAAAAAAGCCTTCAGTACTTAAAAAACCTTCACCCACTAGTGGCTGAGTTCATAATTACCCGGCCACAATTACTGCAACATTTATCCTCGGCATTTTTTGGCCCTCTGCTTCACAAAAAAGCCTCGCCGTAGCTTAGGGTTCGCCTACGTTTTTATGTCCGGGTACTTAGCTACCGGCTAGAAATACGACGCGGGCTTAGAGAATCGAGGGTAAACTCCCATAATTGCTCATAAGGAATGATCTCTACTTCCCAAGACTGGTTGGTAACCTCAAGCGGGGTAGACTCTAATTTCTTGAAGTACCGACTAGCCTTTCGTTTTACAGCCTCCACATGAAATGCAGTTTGGGGAACTTGCAGCAACATCTTAATAAAGCAGTTGCTACGGAACGAGGTACCCTTCTTAAGGTAGCGCGAGCAGTACTTCTCTATTGCCTCGATTCGATCTGCCGCAGCAGAATAGCGGTCTCGATTGATGAGAAATAAAGTCTGAAGCACCAGCACTGGAATATTCCTCCTCCTTTTCTCTCCGTTAAAAATCGGTACTTCGTTTAGGAAGCGGTTAAGTCGGAATAGACTTTTCTTCTCCGCCTCTAAGGGTCTCTCCAGCGCACCTACTATAATAAGGTACTCTAAAAATGCTCCGTACAGCAACCAGGTCTCCCTAGATCGGGGGGCCATCTTTTTAAACTTCTTCAGGTTCGTAATCGTGTAGTAAATCATATAGGCCTTCTCATAGTGCCGGGTGTGCATTTCTAAAATGAACAAAGACTCCTGGAACTTAAAGTAGTTTGGCGTTCCTTCCTCATAATACTCTTTTGCAAACTCAGCGGTTTCTCTCCCTTCCACAAACTCTCTAAGCTGGGTATGGCAAATCATCTTATAATGAAGGAACATACCCATAGGCGTATTCGCTACGTAGGACTTCGACTTAAAAAACAAAACACCTGAGTCACACAGCTCAATTGTCTTACGGTACTCAAAAGCATTTAGGGCGCACCAGATCAAGGCAATCCTTCCACACAAGTGGACCCGATAAGTATCAAACCTCTCCAGGTATTGCGGGATTTCTTTCTCTAACTCCTCCCCTACCTCCAGGAATTTTTCCCGCCCCTCCTTATGCACTCTATACATTACAAGGCTTGAGAAGTGACGATCAAGAATGTTCTCAGCATGAAAACAGGCTGCAAGCTTGTCGTAAGCCTCATTATAATGGTTAAAACGTTCCCGGTCTCCGTAACGGAACCCGTATTGTGAGCTCAGCAAGCGAGCAAGATCCATAGAAATTTCGGTGAACTCATACTCAATTGTTTTGTTGAACAGCTTTTTGGCCATGTCCATACCAGTATTAAATGCTCCACGGCCAAACATAATCTTCACCGCTACCCATCTTCGGCAACAAGTATAATAGGCCCCACTAAGGTCGGTAAATCCAGGCTTGTTCACATCAATGAAAAACAGGGTATTAAGCAAGCGTTGTTTCAGTTCGCTCTTTAAGTTGTGAAACCGCTTTGTTTTTCTCAACAGTCCTATTTCTTTCATCGCATCCTCATCCGTAGTGATCTCTCCGGAAAGAATTCCGTTGTACAACTTGTTGAGGTTGGTATCCGCCGAAAAATTTTCATCCCCGATGATATTAATAGAACGGACCTTATTACGGTCAACAATGCCAATAAGCTCGATTAGTAAATCCATAGGTTCAATGTCTGTTTGCGAAAAAGCTATTCTTTGGCGGCTAAGGGGTCGCGAAACAATAACTTGCTCGTCTAAAAAACGGCGCTCGCGAACTTCGTCCGGTCAAAGATGTCCTCATTTAATCAGGATGTCTTCGCTCGTTCGAAACTCGCCAACACCACCGATTTCTCGTTTCCACCAGAACAACTTATTATTGCGCGAACCCTAAGATACACCCCGCGCCAAGAGCAAGACTATAATAGAGTCCCTTTGTCGGGTAAAAGAAAATTGAAAATGCGCAACAGTATATACTAAAGGACGGTGAAATAACGCAGGCAACGTGCAAAAGACCAAGTTGAACGTAGGTGAGATGAATGAAGAAAGCCAATAGTAAAATACAGTTTATTTTTCAATACTCTCTTACCATTTAGTCTTGAACCAGCACTTTGTTGTCCGTATTGTGGCATGAATCCAGCCGATAAAGCAGGAACCACATCATCTCAATAGAGAGGCCACAGACCCCTTATCCGCCAAAGTAAAAAACTCCCACTGCACTGATGAGTGCGGTGGAAGTTTTTTGTTTCTCCCTTCAGGCTAAGAGCCAATGAAGCTATTCATCAAATGATGTGGATGTCTTCGGTGATGATGTAGCTTTGTGCCTGGTCGGCCGTGATGGTGAAAATTGCGCCAGTGATGAGGTTGAAAAGCGTAAGCATAATGAATTGGTTTGCAGTTAATTACTTGATTAGTACACTGCAAATTTGAGATCATAGAACCCCTTAAAAAATGACACATAGTGCGCTTTTTCCCGGCACAATTTTTTTTTAATTTAAGTCATTAATTTTATATAAGTAATTGAATATCAGATTTTTATGGAAAAGCAATTTATGGAAATTTTATTAACAAAATCGCAAAACATTACACCGCATTTAGACCATAAGACCAACTTAAAGATGCCTTAATGCTCTTTTTTTTAACTTTTATAGCGCAAACAGGTCTATTTAAGAATTCGAGAGTTCGAGTTCATACTGCTCCATAAAAGGAGCAGGATCACGTAAACATCACTTGTTTTTCAGCAGCAGCTACAAATCCCGGTACAGGTCTAAACCTAGTCGCCACAGGAGCAGAAATGCCCGACAAGAGACAAAGTATGAATTCAGGCACGACGACGCCCCTGCCTTCACATGTAAATTTCACGCAAATGAGCGTGGCCAATGAGTTGCAACTCCTAAGTAAACATGAGGTTCGGTTAAATTGGGAGATGGGTACAGCAATCAGATTAAAAGGCGGGTCAGCAAAAACATCCCCCCGGCTGCCTTCTACCTCCCCTTCCGATAATAGGATTTGTAGGCTCGTATCCGGGCAGGAAAAACGACCAGCTGGATGAAGTTGAACTCTAGTTGTTGAAGGCTAATGGCACGGCCCTCGTGTTCAAACTTCAGGAAAGGAGTGTAGCGCAGATTAGTACGCAGCAGCCAGGCGTCTCCTTTACGGGCCGGTCGGATATCCCACCCAAAGACGAAAATCGGGCTCACGGTGCTACCGCTGGCATCCGTTATATCTATTTGCTCGTCTGTTTCAGTTAATCGCATTCGCTCGTAGCCTAAGCCCAGCCCTATGAACGGAACGAAGCCGTGGTAATCCCCCAGAAACTTATAAGTCTCCAGGGTAAGCGAAGTACGACGCATGGTCTGTTTAAAATTACCGGCGGAACGTTCCTGTACAATGGGCCGGAAAGCAAGCGCCACGTTCGCGTCAAACGGCAGGAAATGAAACCCCGCAGCTACATCCAGGAAGATGTTAGACATTGCCAGATCGTCCAGAAAAGCCCGGTCTCCCGTAAAGTAATCTGATTTTTGCGTCGGGAAAGCTGACGAAGGGCCTACGGACAAGAACCAGCCAAAGCGCCGGGCATCATCAAAGGTTTCGTTGAAATGGTTCATGCCTTTTACATCACTATTATAGGTTGTTTCTATTGCCCAGTTTGCACCAAAGGTGAAAAAGCCCGTCGGGAAAGACGTCTGCGTGGATTCGTCCCTGGCGATCGCTACGTCCACTTCATCATTTAACAAACGGTTGTACCCAAGGTAAAAGTAGCCTCCTTTACTTTGGTAGGCCAAGCCAACGTCCAGTACCCCTTTAACCCTTGTTTTCTGAAACGAGCCATCCTCCAACGACCACTGGCGGTAACGTATCGGGCTAAACTTATATCCTACATAAGGACGCACATTTCCCACTTCACTCTTCCAGGGGTAAACCCGCAGGCCCGTAAAGGCTCCGAGGCGCGTTTTCGTTTCTACAGGTTGGTCTTTCCCGCCCAAAGGAACGGTGGTTATTGAAACATAGAAATCCGCATGCCCCCAGAAGTGCGTCGCTCCGATGTTAACAGCAGGCACGGCAAAGCCCTGCCGCTCAAATGCCTTCAGATCTCCCTGCGCGTCAATAAACACACTACCGCCGTAGCTGGGCACAAAGTTCGCATCAAGACCAAAGTAAGCCTTGGCAAACTTGTAGCGGTGCTTAAAGTCCTGTGCAGGCAAGACCGCCACACACAATAGAAATACTAAGAGAAGTAAGCGCGGGAGAAGAAGTTTCATATTTATGGTTAACTATGCAGGATACTCTCGTCTAAACCGCTACAATCCGATCAGAATCGACACGTGATGCTAATAGACGGACAGGCGGGATTGTAAATAACTATAGCTACGCGCCTGCACAGCTCCTGAATACTTGCGAAAATGAACGCCCCTTTGTTGGTCGGAGAAATCTAAGGGACGGTAAAAAAATTGAACCACAATATATATATAATATTAGTGCTCGAATTACCCTCGGCACCAATCCATCAGGAGCGATTCGTTTAACCTTTCACTGCACCTGCGGCCGCGCCCACCTACTCCAACTCCATTCCCCGCAACTTCCGCTTAGTATTAAACGCCTCAATATCCTCCAGCAAACTATCCGCCCGTTCGATCTCGCGCAGGGTATAAAAATTTAGGGCAAAAGAGACGCTCCAGATCACGAATAGCAGGCCTAAGAGGAAGAAGTAAAGCACAGACTGGAGCACCACGTTAGCGTTGTCAATCGTAACGGCATCGGCGTAAAAAATCCAGTCGAAGAAGGCGAATAAAAGGCCACCGATGGCGGTATCTACCAGCCACATCGTCGGGACGGCCATGATGAGGATAAGGATGAAGCTGTCATAGCTCTTCACCAAATTGGTGTACACAAAGCGGAAGGTTTCTTTGATGCTTGCCAGCCCCGCGTAACCCGCATAAGCGAACGTAAGCGCAAAGGGCAGGGCCAGAAAAACGAAGAGCCCGGCAATGGCTCCGCTGAAGGCCAACGCAAAAGCAACGCCCAGGCAGACGAGGTACAAAAAGGCCTCCGACCGCCAGTTGGCCGGTAATAATTCTATGTCCGAAGACCGCCAAAACACCTCGAAAGACAGCCGTAAAAAACCGTAGAGACCGCCAGCGACCAACAGCAGATATAGTAATCCCCGGTCTCGGGAGAAGGTCGTCATCAACTCATGCGCATTATGAAAATCTCCCCAAAACTCTCCGTCGAAGGCGTAGCGCGTTGCCGGTTCAGAATTATAAAACAGGAAGGACAGCAACACAAACAACAGCGTAATGCCCCCCAGCCCACCGAACAACAAACCCGTGTTGCGGCGTAAAATGCTGAAAACATCCGTCATATTTTCTCCGGCGTTGCGGATCAGGCGGAGGCTCACTTTCTCTTCCGTGGTGTCCCGCGTTCGGAGTGCATCGGTTTGCTCCCGCCGGGGGCGGGCGAATACGATCCGGGGGTACACCACGTAGTACCACATAATGAAGGCAAAGCACAGCAGGATGAACACGCCCCGGATGGCGTCCGGCAGCTCAGTATGCCGCGTCAGGTAGCCTTCCAGGAAACCAGCGATGATGAACAGCGGCACGGTACCGAGCATGATCTTTAGCCCGTCGCGGGCAGATTCTTTAAAGGCCTCGAAGCGCGAGAGCGTTCCGGGGAACAACAATCCGCTGCCCATCGCCAGGCCCGCGCCTCCGGCAATCACGATGCTACTGATTTCCAGTGCGCCGTGGATCCAGATCGTCAGAAAACTCTCCTGAAAAATCCCCTGATCATAGAAGAAATACTGAAAAACGCCCAGCATCACACCGTTCCGAATCAACTGCACGATGGCCCCAACGGCAAAAAAAGCGCCGGAAACAAAGGTGAGCAACGCAACAAATATATTGTTGAGGGTGATGCGCAACGACATCGAAAAAGGAGATGTCTGCTTATAGACCGCCATCGGATCGCCCTTAGCGATGTTCTCCTGCGTCATGTTCATGTACGCCTCGCCCATGATCGTTTCGGCGAAGCTGGGGTCAATGCGGTAGCTGATGATGCCGATCAACATCGCCAGTACGAAGGTGAGCAACGAAATCAATAGTGGCCGCCGCTGGGCGTAAACTACCCGGGGCAGTTCGTCCGTCCAGAACGTGAAAAAGCGGCTGGCTTCTCCTCTGCGCCCACGGTAGACCTGCAAAAAGGTACGTTGAGCCAGGGCGTTCAGGTACACCCGCACGGAGCGGTTCGGGTAGAAGGTTCGGGAGTAAGACAGGTCATCCGTAGTATGAATGTAGAGTTGTTTCAGCAGCTCAGGGTCTTGCTCATCACGCTGTAGGGCACGCTCGTAGCGCTTCCATTTATCCTTATTCTTGTCTATGAAATCGGTCTCCCGCATGGTGCAAGATAATATAGATTGATCGATTTATAGGAGGTAGATTTATAGGTTACCGCACGTGAGCGCTGTTGTTCTGACGTGCGGCAGCTCTATTTTCATTACACTATCATATCCATCAATTTGGATACGGGCGCGGCCGCAGGTGCCAAGAAGGTTAAAACCCAGTCTCCTTCAGACAGGGCTTGGTAAAAATGCTACGAATGTCTTCAACCAGCACCAAGTTCAAAACCAGTGGTCCGTCTCTTTTCGTACCTTGCACCTTCAGTAGATTCCTTCCTCCGTTTTATGCGCTTACACGTCATTACACCCGCTCTTGATGAAGCGGAAAATCTTCGCTCCCTCCTCCCGCTATTACTCTCTGAACTACCCTTCGGTAGTCAGGTAACCATCGCTGATGGTGGCAGTACGGACGAGACCGCAGCCGTACTCCGTAGTTTCCCAACGGTAAAACACCTGATTTGCGACCGCTGCGGCCGCGCCCAGCAGATGAACGAAGCTGCCCAGCAAAACCAGGAAGATTTCGATGCCGTCTACTTCATCCACGCTGATACCCGCCCGCCGAAAGGCTTTTATCAGGACATCAAGCAGAGCATCGAAAGCGGCTACCCCGTAGGCTGCTACCGCTTCAAGTTCGATATGTGGCACCCGCTGCTCTGGATCAACGCCTACTGCACCCGCTTCAACGGCCTGGCCTGCCGGGGCGGAGACCAGTCGCTCTACCTCGCCATGGAGACCTTCCGCGAGCTCGATGGCTTCCGGGATATGAAGATCATGGAAGACTACGACATCATTGAGCGCATCTGGGAACGGAACATCCCCTTCCGCGTCATCCCCCGCGCCGTCACCGTCTCCGCACGGAAATACCGCGCCAACGGCTGGGCCCGCGTACAAATGGCCAACTACAAAGTGTTCCGGATGTACAAAAACGGTGCCCCCGAAGAGCAAATGATCCACGAGTACAAAACGATGCTGAAGCCTTGGTAAGCCGTTCGCAGGTAGGTCACTAATCCAAAAGGGCGCAAACCGAATTGTCGCTTTTTGTTCCCCCTTTGGGG
>CAYWMW010000015.1:0-3967 GCA_964458975.1 uncultured Lewinella sp.
TCCAACGCATTCCGCTTTCGCGCATACTTTTTACTACGCGGAGGGCTTCCTCGCCCGTCCCCGCACCGGGGTCGCGCGCAATTTCTTCGTCGAAAACCTTTCCGGTTGCGCTGACCTTAAAGCGGATAACTGCCATTCCCTGTACTTCTCTTTTTACCGCTTCTTCCGGGTAATTTATCTTGCCGTACACATACTCCAGCATCTTTTTGTTGGCGCAGGTTCTTTGCTCTTTATAGTTACTGATGTCATCACAACCGGGAAACATCGGCATTTTGTCGACGACCGTAAAAATTTGATCTACCTGCCCTGCGGGCGGGGCGGGCGGCAGCGGCGGAGCCATTGGGGCGGGTGGTGGTGGCGGCGGAACGGCATCAGCCTGGCTAAGGCCAGTGTAGCGGTAGTCGTTGCCCGGCTCTACAGGAGTAAGGGTGTATAACGCCAGGCCGATCACGGTAGCAAACAGCGCGCAGATGAAACCGATTTTCAGGTAGGGAGAAGACATGATTATGGGATTGTTTACGGTAGGGATGCATTTAGCGGCCGTTTTGGTGGTTGTCAAAAAAAATATAGATAGGCTACTAAACAGGAAAAATCGCCCCTACTACGGGAAAAACGGGTAAACCCCGTACGCAGCACACGGAAGACCTTTGCGTGCAAATAAAACCATCTATGAAAAGTATTCAATTTATCCTTCTCTTCCTCCTTGCGGGCAGCCTCACGGCACAGTCTGATGCCCGTGGCCAACAGCTACTTCAGGAAATCGGCGCAGCAGCTGGTGGTTGGGATAAGCTCTGGGAGCAAAAAGACGTGAGCTACACCTACGACTACCACTACGCCGGCACCGAAAAACGTGACCTGAGTACCGAGCGCTACCTTTTTGAAGGCGAGCACTCCTGGGCAAAGTATACCCAGCACGACATCAACGTTGCGCCCGGAATGCCCGGCGAGGCCGTTCAGTCCGTCGTACACGGCAAGCCTTACATCAAGGTTGGTGGCAAGATGATGGACGATGCAGAGATGCTCGGCGGCACCTCCTTCCTGCGCAGCGCGAACTACTACTGGTTCACGATGTTTTTTAAAATGGACAACCCCGGTGTTATCGCTACTTCAAAGGGCAAGGAATCCGTAGACGGTAAACCGTACGAAGTTGTACACGTTACTTACGACTCCGCCCTCACGGGCAAAGAAGTGAACGACGAGTACATCCTCTACGTCAACCCCAAGACCAAGCTCGTCGATCGTTTTTTCTTCTCCCTGCCCGCTATGGGCGTCAACGCGCCCGTCATCCTGATGGAGGTGGATTACAAAAAGATCAACGGTCTTCAGATTCCGGCGACCCGCCGCATCTTCCAGCCCGGCCCGGATGGTAAATTACCCGCAGCGCCACAACTCGTACAGACCCTGACGGACATCGAGTTTAACAATGGCTACACACCAAAAGACTTTATGCTGAGCAAGTAAACCAGTTCAGTTTAGAACTATCCCAAGACGGGGCATCCTTTGCGGGATGCCTCGTTTTTGGTTTTAGAAAGCAAGGTCATCAGGGCGCTGCACGCGGGTGCAATAAATGTTTCCGGCCCGGCTCCCTGAACGAAAGAAAGCGCCTCTTTACTTCAAAGAATTAGTCCGCAGAAAATCACCAAAGCCCGTAGAAAGACACGATCCAAACGGCCGTCCAAAGCCCCGTCCGCCACCAATTAACGACCAGAAGACGGGCAGATAGCGGTAGGTGGTCTTCATCAACATCCAACGCGCCGTGCAGTGGCACGGCCCGAAAGAAGGTGATCGCCCAGGTGAAAAAGATGAGGACGCTGTTCAGCAGCACGTCCCAGGTTGGTCCGGTCAGCAGCAACCATGCGTAAAGTGCCAGTTGCCCCAGCATCACGGGCATCACGACGCAGGTAACCCGCCGGGTATAAATCAGGTGCCAGCGTTTGAAGTCTTCGTTCCGAAAATGCAGGAAGGCCGGATAGATGACCAGCTGTACGAGCCAGATCAACACCAGGGCGGCGGTATCAAACATCAGCCGGAGCGACAAAGTAGTTTGCGGGTCTAGGAAGTCAGTTTCCATTTATAAACTTTGTGTACCCGCCAAAGAATGAGCCCGAAAGGAATCCACCAGATAAAGTCGTTCGTGATCAGGGTGTAGAAGAAGCCGAAGGGTACCAGGCCAGTCAGGTAATTCATCAGGAAGCCTGCCGGACCAAAAATTTTACCCAAACCACCCACCGCAACGATCGGCCAGTGCCGCATCGGGTCGTAACTCGCCCACCAGTAGCCGATGCCGTACACTCCGATGACCATCCCCATGCCCTGCCAGACCATCGGGTGGCGCATGGGCTCCATGCCCACCAGCTCCCAGAACTGGTTCGGGAAGAGTACCACCCAGGCACCCCAGAGGATGTTGTAGATGGCGGCTAGTTTCAGGGTGGTTTTCATCCACGCGGGGGAAGTGGTTGCTTGCATTGCTTAACGATTTGATAGGCGTAATGCTGTAAGCAGAAAACCTCAACATTGTTTAGAGTTTAAACTCTATTGCTAGTTGATACCGTACCCTTGGTATTCTTCCTCCTGAGCGGCCGGGGCTGAACTTTAGCCCCTCCTTGTTTTTTATTTTTGGCTTTTTTTGGGTAAATAAGATTTTCGTAGATAAACGCTTCAAGTTTTTGATCTGCACAGGTTCGTTGATCTGCATAATCCCTGATGTGTTCACAGCCTGGAAACACTTGTTTAAAGGGTATAGCTACAAAAAGCTCTTCTACAACCGGCAGCGGTGGGCGAAGCAGGCTATCAGACTGACCGAGAAGCCTCAACGCAGGGAATAGTAAAAGAATTCCTAATCGGATGCAAGGTTTTAATCGTGTTGGCATGTAGCCAAGATGCACCTTTCGTGTACATTGGTGGAGGTCTAAAACGCCTCCCCCAACCCCAAATAAAACCCACTCCCACTACTCTTCCCCAGCCCCAGCGCATAGTCCACCCGTAGGTTGATGTTTTCCTTCGGGATGATGGTGAGGCGCAGGCCGGTACCGAGCGAGTAGCGCAACTCGGGCAAGGCCAATTCCGCAGCGCCGGTAGCGACCTGCCCCGCCCCGCCGTAGAAAACGAAGCCGATGCTCTTCCACGTCTGCCAGCGGTATTCCGCCTGGGCGAAGACGGCGAGCCGGTCTCGAAAACGAAACTCGGGGAAACCGCGCAGTAGCTCCGGACCGCCCAGAAAGCTCAGTTCCTGAATCGGGGTCTCTCCGGCTCCGAAACGGCTGAAGAACTGAAAACCCAGTACACCCTTCGGGTTCATCCGGCGGTAAGCGCGGAAGTCCAGTTTGCTGAGTTGGAACGCACTCGTTCCGCCCAGTGCCGTACCGTAGAAACCTTGGGTGAATTCGGCAAGAATGCCCTTCTGGGCGTTGAGCACGTTGTCCCGGTTGTCGTAGGAGGCGGCGAACTCCAGGCCTACGTTCTTACTCCCCAGACTGTCCTGGAGGCTGGCGCCAGCAGGCAAAGCCTCCGTGGCTTCCACCAGCTCGTTGTTGTAGTAGGTGTTGTACCGGAAGCCTCCGCCGACGAACAGCTTCGGGGCCACCTGCCGCAGCAGCAAGGGCTCGATCAGTAAGCGCTGGTAAGTGATGGCACTCTGGTCTTCCTCCGTTGAGCCGTTGCCTACGCCGAAGTAGTCTTGGGGGAAGTCGGTATAATCCAGGTTGCCGCGCAACAACCACTTCTCCTCCGGGAAAAAAACGGTGTAGCCGGAGGTGAAAAACACCTGATTCTTCAGCGTGTAGCTGATGCCCACCGGGATGTTGGACGTCCGCGTTTCAGCTCCGGCGCCCTTCGGCTTAAACAGCAGATTAGCCCCGAAGCCGAAGCCCAGGCTGGTGTTCGGCTCGAAGTAAGCAATCGGCGCGAACACGATCCGGGTCTGGAAGTCATTAGAATCCACCGGCGGCTTGCCCACGTTGAACTCCAT
>CAYWMW010000015.1:4067-21824 GCA_964458975.1 uncultured Lewinella sp.
TAAAACAGCAGAGCGGCACCGGGCTAACCCCGATACCGCTCTGCAAACTTAGCGTTTATTGACGCTCGGAAGTGCGATCTACTCCTCTTCTGCTGGTACCGACGCGTCGGCGACAGCTTCAACGAGAGCTTCCTCCACGGGGCTTTCCATTTCGCCCTCCGCTTCGCGCGTCTCAGGAACGGCGGTTTCGGTGGCTTCAAGGTCAATAGCCGTTTCGGGCGCTTCGGCAGTGGGGCCTTCTGCGGCGGGAACTTCCGTCGCGGTGGCTTCTGCGGCCGGAGCAGCAGCATCCGGAGCAGCATCTTCGTTCGGAGCAGCTCCGTCCACGTCGTCAAATTCGGCGGCGAGTACGGCTACTACGTTGCGTACGGTCTCTTCTTCGAGGTCCGTGCGGCGCACCAGCTCTTCCACGCTCAGTTCGAGTACGGAACGGGCGGTATCACAACCGATGGACTTGAAGGATTCGAGTACCCACATTTCGATTTCGTCCTTGAATTCCTCCAGGTCTACATCGTCAATTTCGACTTCGTTGTTGCGGTAAACGTCGATTTCGAATTCCACCAGGCGGCTGGCCAGTTTAATGTTCGTACCGCCTTTACCGATGGCCAGGCTTACCTGATCCGGCTCCAGGAACACTTTGGCGCGGCGGCCTTCCATATCGAGGTCGATCTGGGAAACGCGCGCCGGCGTAAGGCTACGCTGAATGTAGAGGCTCGTGTTGTTGGTGTAGGGGATCACGTCGATGTTCTCCTGGTTCAGCTCCCGGACGATGCCGTGGATGCGCGAACCCTTCATGCCTACACAGGCGCCGACGGGGTCGATGCGGTCGTCGTAGCTCTCCACGGAAACCTTGGCGCGCTCGCCCGGAATCCGGACGATGCCCTTGATGGTAATCAGGCCGTCCTCGATTTCGGGGACTTCCTGCTCCATCAGCTTGGCGAGGAAACGCTCGTCCGTACGGGATACGATCACAACGGGGTTGTTGTTGTTGCGCATCTCCACTTCCTTGATGATACCACGCACCATGTCTCCCTTGCGGAAGTAATCACCACGGATGGTTTCTACGCGAGGCATCACGAGTTCACGACCGTTGGAGTCGTCGATCACGAGGATCTCGCGCTTCAGGATCTGCTGAACTTCGCAGAGTACCAGGTCGCCTTCGCGCTCGGTGTACTGCTTGTAGAGCTCGTCTTTCTCCAGGTCCATGATCCGGCTGATGAGGGTTTGGCGGGCGGCCATGATGGAGCGGCGGCCGAAGTCTTCGAGGAAGAGTTGTTGGTAGCATTCTTCGCCAACTTCGTAGTCTTCATCAACGGCGATGGCCTCGGAGTAGGAGATTTCGGAGAGCTCATCGGTGACTTCGCCGTCGGGTACGATTTCGCGTACGCGCCAGAGTTCGAGGTCGCCACGGTTGGCGTTCACGATGATGTTGAAGTTCTCGTCCGTGGTGAACTTCTTTTTGATCAGCGTGCGGAAAACGTCTTCGAGTACCCGTACCATGGTGGGGCTGTCGATGGATTTTCCGGAGCTGAAGTCCTTGAATATTTCAACTAAGTTCATAGCTAGAAACTGATTTTTACTTTTGCTTTTTTAATGTCAGCGTAGGCGATTTCGGTTTGTTGCACGACCGTTTTTTTGCGTTTGCCTTCCTTGATGCGCACTTTGGCTTCGAGGGTTATTTTTTCGTCGTCGGCGGCAATCATTTTGCCTTCGTGTTCCTCGCCTTCGTTGGTTTTTACCTTCATGCTGCGGCCAACGTTGTTTACGTACTGGCGCTTGAACTTCAGCGGCCGGCTTACACCGGGGCTGCTGACGTTGAGGGTGTATTTTTCGCCCAGCGGCTGCTCCTCGTCGAGGTAAGCTTCCACAAAACGGCTGATCCGTTGGCACTTGCGGAAGGTCATGCCGGAGTCGGCATCGACGAAAATTTCCAACTTGATGTTCGTCTGGTTCACGTCCACTACGAAGCAGTCGGTGAAGTCTTCGCTCTCGGCGAACATTTCTTCCAGCATTGAGGTGATGTGTTCTTCCATCGGGGCTTTGTATTAAACCGTTCTTTGCACCTGCGCCCCGCGCCCAAAAAATGCTTGGCTACGGGCACAAAAAAGAGGGAATCTGAACGATTCCCTCCGGGTGCTTTTAACGGCCTTGTGATGCAAAGATAACGCTTTTATACGAAATGTGTTCAATGGAGATTTTGTTGGTACATAACTGCTTGCAGATTTTCTAATCAATCGTGCGAATTCCGCTTTTGCAGGATGCCGCTTTTAGAAATTAGCATTCAGCATTCAGGCTACCGCTGTTACGGCCAATAGCCTGAACCCTGATCGCTGATTTCTCAAATTTCAGATGAACCTACCGTATCAGTTGGAATACGCAAAACACGTTTTACGATTGCCGGTCTCAGGTTCTTTGGGCGCGGCCGCCGGTGCAAAGGCCGTTAAAAACATTGCTCTTTCAGCAAACTTACTAGAGGTCTGAAGGAATGAGCACGGCATTGATAAGGTGAATTACGCCGTTCGTGCCCTGAATGTCGGTGATTATGAAGTCGGTACGTGCATCACCGTTCTGGATGAAGAAGGTGCCGGCGTCGTTACGAATGTCAACCGAGTTGGTCGTATTCAAACTTGGTACGGTAGCAACACTGAGTGCAGTACTAGGTACGTTTCCGCTTACTACGTGGTAGGTCAGTACTTCAACCAGTTGCTCATTGGTCAGACCAGCAACGGTAGAGCTGATGGCATCAAAAGCAGCATCCACCGGAGCGAATACCGTCAGGGGGTCGGTGCCGCTGAGCGCATCTACCAGGCCACCTGCGATTACTGCGGCTTCGAGTTCGGTAGTTCCTACAGATTTAACGGTGAAATCTACAATGGTTTGTGGAGCAAGCACCTGATCCACAGCGTGGATGACACCGTTGGAAGCGTTTACGTCAGCAACGACAACGCTAGCGTCACCATTGACCGTCAGCGCAGTTCCCGTTCGGTTGATGAGCATGGTCAGCGCGGTACCACCGGGGCCATAAGCGCCAAGGGTTGAAGCGAAGCTATCACCTTCACCCAGATCAGTAGAAGCGATGTTGCCCCCGAGGACGTGGTAAAGGAGGACGTTCGTCAGGTCTTCGTCGGAAAGACCGGCGAGGTCAATACCCGCAGCAGCGAAAGCATCGTCGGTAGGCGCAAAGACGGTAAAGGTGCCTGATCCGGCAAGGGTGGCATCAAGGCCGGTACGCTCTAGCGCGGAAACAAGAGTGGTGAAGCGACCGTCAGCGACGGCTGTTTCGGTAATGTTTACGAGGGCTGGTGGGTCCATATCATCATCTTCACAAGCGGTGAAACTGAGTACGGCGAGCATGAGGATGGCTAGCCATCCGTTGGATAGTTTAAACATAACATCTGGTTTTATTGCGGAATGCCGGGTTGGTTTAGAGTTATTAGGCAGTTCCGAATGGTTAATAAATGCCCGTGCGGAGAAGGGGTAGATAACCGCACCCTTATTGAAAAAGGACAGAGCGCTACGGCTTATTCGAGCCGTTTATGATATACTAAATGATGTTTTGCGATAAATGTTGTCAAGCGACACAACTAAAGTCAGCCCCATAACAAGCCGGTGTTAAAGAATTAAATAACATTGTTTACACGTGAACGAATGCTTCTTCTGTTCGGTCTTACGGAGCTATTTTTTCTTCATGCATGCAGGCCTGTTAACGCAAGCGAGGTTAACTTGGGCCAAAAGCAAAAAAGATGTCTGCAATGAAAGATCGTTTTAGTTTGGAGGGCCGGGTGGCCATTATTTCGGGGGCAAGTAAGGGCATCGGTAAGGCCATCGCCCGGGGGTTGGCGGAGCAGGGTGCTTCGGTCATCGTGAGTAGCCGTAAGCAGGAGGCGGTAAACGAGGTGGCCAGAGAATTCAAGGCCGCAGGCCTGGAAGCAACCGGTATTGCCTGCCACGTAGGAGACGAAGCACAGCTGAAACACCTCGTGGACCGCACCGTCGATATTTACGGGGGCGTTGACATCCTTGTTAACAACGCCGCCACCAACCCTGTATTTGGTCCGCTAGACCAAATGACCGGCGAGGTCTTCGATAAGGTGATGAACGTAAACGTAAAGGCTTGTATGCTGCTGGCCAATCTTTGTAAGCCTTCAATGTCTGCCCGTGGCCACGGCTCGGTGATCAACATCGCTTCGGTGGAGGGGGTGAAGCCCTCCCCGATGATGAGTGTTTACTCCGTTAGCAAAGCGGCCTTGATTATGCTGACGCAGAGCCAGGCGCGGGAATGGGGCGCGGAAAAAATCCGGGCCAATGCGATCTGTCCGGGGTTGATCCAGACGAAGTTCAGCGCCGCCCTCTGGCAAAACGAGCAGGTTTTGGACCACTTCGTTGGTCAGTTACCCGCTGGCCGGATGGCGCAACCGGAGGAGATGGTTGGCCTGGCGGTTTACCTGGCTTCGGATGCGGCGAGCTATTCTACCGGTGGGGTGTTTGCGGCTGATGGGGGGTATTTGGTGGGGTGAGTTTCGGGCGTTGGGAATCAAGGATGCAAATTCCCCAACAAGCTCTTATGGACGGTGAAATAATAACTTCCTGATTTTGAAATGAGTGATCGTGGTGCTGATCGAGGCGGAACGATGAAAGCATAGCCATCGCTACGGTTTTATCGTTCTAACGAAGAACAGCGCCGCGAGCGCCGTTTCAAAAGCGGAAGTTATTATTTTACCGTCCCTTAGTACAAAGGAAACCCCTGCATGAACGAATGCACTTCCTCCTTCACAGCCTCAACAACCGCCGGGTTTTCAACATCACAAATAATCCGGTCAATCCACTCAACCGTCTTAACGCAGTCGGCTTCAGTGAAGCCACGGGTAGTTACCGCCGCCGTGCCGATCCGGATGCCGGAAGGGTTCATAGCCGTCTTCTTATCGAACGGGACCATGTTTTTGTTCAGCGTGATGTGGGCGGCGTTCAGGGCGTCTTCGGCCTGGGTGCCGTTCACGTCCTTATTGCTTAGGTCAATGAGCATGGAGTGATTGTCCGTGCCGCCGCTGATGATGTGGTAGCCTTTGTCGACGAGGGCCTGGGCCATGGCCTGGGCGTTTTTGATCACCTGTTTGCCGTATTCCTTCCATTCGGGTTGGAGGGATTCGCCGAAGGCGACGGCCTTGGCGGCGATCACGTGCTCCAGCGGGCCGCCCTGCATGCCGGGGAATACGGCGCCGTTGAGGATGCGACTCATTTTAAATGGCTTGCCGCTCTTCTTGAAAACGCGGCCGAAGGGGTTGTCAAAATCTTTGCCCATCATGATGATGCCGCCGCGCGGGCCGCGCAGGGTCTTGTGGGTGGTGGAGGTCACGATGTGGCAGTGGGGCAGTGGGTCGTTCAGCAGTCCGGCGGCGATGAGGCCTGCGGGGTGGGCGATGTCGGCCAGCAGGAGGGCACCGACTTCGTCGGCGATTTCGCGGAAGCGGGCGTAGTCCCAGTCGCGGCTGTAGGCCGAAGCGCCGCAGATGATCATTTTGGGTTGTACCTCGCGGGCTTTCTCGGCGACCTTGTCCATATCGATGCGTCCGGTGGCTTCTTCCACGCCGTAGAAGTGGGCGTCGAAGTGTTTGCCGGAGAAGTTGGCCGGGTGGCCGTGGCTCAGGTGGCCGCCGTGGGCGAGGCTGAAGCCGAGGGTTTTGTCTCCCGGTTTCAGGCAGCCAAGGAAGACGGCGGCGTTGGCCTGCGCGCCGGAGTGCGGCTGCACGTTGGCGTATTCTGCACCGAAGAGTTTGCAGAGCCGGTCGATGGCGAGTTGCTCCACTTCGTCCACCACTTCGCAACCGCCGTAGTAACGCTTGCCGGGGTAGCCTTCGGCGTATTTATTGGTCAGGCAGCTGCCCATGGCGTCGATGACCGCCTGGGAAGTGAAGTTTTCCGAAGCGATCAGTTCGATGCCGTTGCGTTGGCGGTCCAGTTCACGTTCGATGAGGGAGAAAACAGCAGTATCGCGGCTCATAAAAGGGTCATTTTGCTTGCCCAGGGGCAAGCGCTCGTTATAAAAATGCGAAATTACGCCTTATAATGTCGGTGATGGCAATTCCAATGTCACTAAAATTGTTAGTCAACTACGATTTTCAGGCTCCTCAGTGTTTATCCCCTATGCTCCAGCAAATAATTTCTTTTTTTGCAATTTTTTTTTCCTCCCGCCTTTCTTGGGCGCGGCCGCAGGTGCGGAGGTTTGTTTTTTTTAAAGCACGGTTTCCCCTCTCCCCCGGCCCCTCTCCTCGGGAGAGGGAGCTTACCCCCTTTCCCGAGGATCGCCTAAGGCAGCCGCGAAGCAAAAGGGGCCGGGAGAGAGATTACGAGCGATGCGAGCATCCCCGCCTCCAACGTCCGCAATCAAATATCACTTATCACTTATTACTTATCGCTTATCTCCAACGGAGCCTCCCCCTTAACCCTTCTTTGCACCCGCGCGCCCGCCTAATCCTACTCCTCCTTTTCCCCCTCCTCCTTTCCTCCCTTTCCCTCGATGCCGCCACCCGCCGCTACCGCCTGAGCTGGCGAGACAACCCGGCCACCAGCATCACCGTCGGCTTCGAGATCTACGCCGCCAACAGCGCCCGCGTCGTCTACGATACCGAGGACCATGGCCGCGACGCCAGCGCCTACCGCCTGAGCGCCAACCCCGCCCGGACGGTCAACCACGCCGGAATGCGCAACGTATTCGTCCGGCTTGGCGGATTGCGCCCCGGCACCACCTACTACTTTCTGGTGATCGACGAAAAGAGCGTGAGCCGCCGGTTGAGCTTCGAGACCCCGCCCGGCAAGCCCGATACGCCCCTGAGCATCGTCGCCGGCGGAGACAGCCGCAACAACCGCAAAGCCGCCGTAGCTGGCAACCGGCTCGTGAGCAAACTCCGCCCCCACTTCGTAATGTTCGGTGGCGACATGACCAACACCGACACCCCCGCCGAATGGCAAGCCTGGTTCGACGACTGGCAACTCACCATCAGCCAGGACGGCCGCCTCACCCCCATCGTACCCGCCCGTGGCAACCACGAACGCGCCAACGCCTCCATCTACAATCTATTTGACGTACCGCATCCGGACGTTTACTACGCCCTGACTTTCGGCGGTGGCCTCTTGCGTACCTACACCCTCAATACCCTTTTTCCTCCCGGTGGCCACCAACTCAACTGGCTCACGTCCGATCTCTCCCGCGCTAAAGCGACCTGGAAGATCGCGCAGTACCACCACGCTATGCGCCCCCACACCCGCTCCAAACCGGAGCGCGACGAGCTGATCACCCTCTGGGCCACCCAGTTTACCCGCTACGGGATGGACCTGGTGGTAGAGTCTGACGCGCACACCGTAAAACAAACCTGGCCCATCCGCCCCAGCCGCGCACCGGGATCGAGCGAAGGCTTCGTCCGTGACGATAAGCGCGGCACCGTCTACGTCGGCGAAGGCTGCTGGGGCGCGCCCCTGCGCGCCAACGACGACCCCAAACCCTGGACCCGCTCCTCCGGCCGCTTCAACCAGTTCAAATGGATCTGGCTAGACGCAACCCAAATCCAGGTTCGAACGGTAGACATCGACCGCTCCTACGGCACCATGACCGAGGTAAGTCCCCAGGCCCGCTTCTACACACCTCCTGGCCTCGTCTACTGGGAGCCAGAAGGGGTCGGCGAAGTGCTCCGCATCGCCCGCCGCCCAAAGCCCGCCAACACCAACAACGGCAATCCGCTAACGGACCGCTCCCCCACCATGCAGCCCACCGAGCCCGCGCCGCCCGCCATCCTTACGCGCGATGCCCGGGGCGCCGTCCGGGTCAGCTTCCGGATGCCCACCAACGGCCAGCCGCAGGTCATCGTCGTTGATGCGGGTAAAAATCTCCTCTGGCAGAAAAAACTGGCCGTGCGCGGTCCGGGGCCGTACAACGAAACCATCGTTCTGCCCGCGCTGCCCAACGCGCGCGGCATGGAGTTGGTGGTTCGGGCCGGAGGCAAAGTAGCGGCTAAGTATATTTTGCGGTAAACCTGGAGCGAGCTGCCTAATCTGTCGCGTTCCGCCCGTAGTAACCTCACCCCAAACCCCTCTCCAACAAGCCTCGCCTCTGGCTCGGCGGAGAGGGGCTTTCCCGAAGAAAACGCTCCGCGTTTTGACGGTAAAAATCCGTTACAGGTTAAGCCCCTCAGATTGAACTGGTTTAAACTTTTCTGAGCTGGCCGTTCCGTAGCCCTGATGGCTACTGACTAGGCGCGAAAACCGGAGTTTAGCCGTAGCTAAATGAGGATTTTTGCAACGAAGTCAGTAGCCATCAGGGTTCGGACAAGGTCGCGAACGAAAAGTTTAAACCAGTTCATTAGACAGCCTAGGTCAAGGAGGCTGACATGCTGTTCGAAAGCACTAAAAATCATCATCAATAATTGATGGTAATAATTGACACTAACGATCTAGCGAAGGCGGTAGCCGCAGCGATGTTTTGCTCCCCTCTCCCGTGGAGAGGGGCTGGGGGTGAGGTTACGAGCGCAGCGAGCATCCAAACTAAAACAGCGTAAGTACTACCCACTACCTCAACAACCCCACAAAATTCCCCAAAGCCGGATTCTCATTATCCCGCCGCCAAACCGCCGAAAGGGTAGTCCGCTGCGGAATAGTGGTAAGCTCAATGAATTTCACGTTCATCCGGTAGCCCATTTGGAGGGAGCTGGGCACGATGGAAAGCCCAAAATTATTCTCTACGAGCCGGTAAATCGTGGTGGCGTGGACGGTCCGGTGCGTAACGTCGGGCACCACACCAGCATCGGTAAAGATCTCTATCACCTTATCGTAGTAGGGGCGGCTGTAGCTGGGGTCGAAGAGGAGGAAGCGCTCGTTTTTCAGCTGGTGGATGCCTTTGAAATTGTCCGCTGAAATGGGGTGGTCTTTGGGCAGAACGAGGGAGAACGTATCAATGAATAGTGGTTTAGTTTCGAGTTCTCGGGGTGTCTCCTCCAGCCGGACGAAACCGATGTCGAGGTCGCGGGTCAGTAGCCGGTCTATCTGCTCCTGGTTGCCGAGGGCTTCCAGGCCGTAGATCACCTTCGGGTAATCCTGGCGGAAGCGAAGCAGTAAGCCGGGGATGATGTTTTGCATCGCGGAGCCGACGTAGCCGAAGTTGAGGCGCCCCTCCTGCCCTTCGTGCAGGGCGCGGGCGTGGTGCAGGGCTCCGTCTAGTCGTTGCAGGATGTTCCTGGCTTCGGTTTGCAGATAAGCGCCAGCTGGAGTCAGGCTGACCTTGCGGTTGTTGCGGGCGAACAGCGGGTAACCAAGGCTTTCTTCCAGCTGCTTAATCTGACGGCTAAGTCCTGGCTGAGAGATGAACAAGTTCTCCGCCGCCCGGCGGAAGTGTAGTTCTTCGGCCACAGCCAAAAAATAACGGAGATGCCGCAGCTCTAATTGATTACTCATGGGCATCAATATAAGTTATTTTAGTCTTGTTAGGCATCATCCGTTACACGGACCTTTGCAGGGTAAGCACGCCCTCTCCTATAACCGCCACATCCAACCTTCATGCCTTTTAATTACGGACTGGACCACCTGACGGCCGGTAAAGCCCTGGCCATTGCGCGAGGGGAATTGTCCGCTACGGTTACACCGGAAACGATGGCCGGGGTTGAAACCTCCCACGCCGTTGTCTTACGCGTCGCCGCCGGAGCACAAGCCGCCTACGGTATCAACACCGGTTTCGGGCCGCTCTGCAACGAGCGGATAGATCCGGAGCAGACCGTCGCCCTGCAACGCAACCTGCTCCTCAGCCACAGCGTCGGGATGGGGGAGCCCATCGCTACGGAGCTGGCTAAATTGATGCTGATCCTCAAGGTTCACGCGCTCTGCAAAGGCTACTCCGGCATCGCACCCTACGTGATTGAGCGCATCCTTTGGCACATTGACAACGACGTGATTCCGGTGGTGCCTGAGCAGGGCTCCGTCGGAGCCTCCGGAGACCTGGCACCGCTGTCTCACCTCTTTTTGCCGTTGATCGGGGAGGGAGAGGTTTGGTTTCAAGGTAAGAGGCAACCAACAAAAAAGGTACTTACCTCCCACAACCTGCAGCCTTTAAACCTTCACCCCAAAGCTGGTCTGGCCCTCATCAACGGCACCCAGTTTATGCTGGCCCACGCGGTGACGATCGTCGAAGAGCTACAGTCCTTGCTCAGTCATGCCGACCTGATCGCGGCGTTGATGGTGGAAGGCCTGCTGGGCTCCGCCATGCCCTTCCATCCGGCCCTGCACGCCACGCGCCCGCATAAGGGGAATACCCACGTGGCGGCGCGGATCGCACATTTCTTGAAAGATTCTGAGATCAACGCCTCCCACCTCAACTGCGACCGGGTGCAAGACCCCTACTCGCTACGCTGCGCGCCGCAGGTACACGGGGCTTCGCGCAACGCCTGGCTCCACCTGAAAGAGACCGTGGAGACGGAGCTGAACTCGGTCACCGACAATCCCGTCGTCATCAACAACGAACTGATCATCAGCGGTGGCAGCTTCCACGGCCAGCCCATCGCGCTGCCGATGGATTATGCCGGTCTGGCGGCACACGAAGTCGGCAGTATTTCCGACCGGCGGAGCTATTTCTCGCTCTACGGCATCAAGGGTTCGGTGCCTAAGTTATTGGTGAAAGACACCGGCCTCCACTCCGGCCTCATGATCGTGCAGTACACCGGCGCGGCGCTGGTGAGCGAGAACAAAAGCCTCTGTTTCCCCGCTTCGGCGGATTCCATCCCGACTTCCCTCGGGCAAGAAGACCACGTGAGCATGGGCTCCATCTCCGGCCGGAAGACGCTGCGGGTGTGCGGCAATCTCCGCAAGATCCTGGCCGTTGAGCTGTTCTGCGCTGTACAGGCGATGGACTTCCACCGGCCGCTGACGTCGAGCCCTACCCTGGAGGCCGTCCACGCCCACGTCCGCAAACACATCGAACACGCAGCAGCAGACCGCATCTACGGCGAAGACCTATTGAAAGCCGAGGAAATCATCCGCAGCGGCGAATTGCTAAAGATTGTGGCGGAGCATGGGCCGGAGGGGTTTAGTGGCTTTGAGGTGGATTTTGAGGTGTTCTAACCCCCTCCCCCAGCCCCTCCCCACGGGGGAGGGGAGCATTTAAATTGCTCCGCAATTTAGCATCGTAAGATCATCCTTTATCGCAAAATTTATCCTGTAACGAACAAACTTACCCTAATAAATCGCAGAGCGATTTCCCAAAGCCCCTCCCCCGTGGGGAGGGGTTGGGGAGGGGGTTTTAGCCCATGAAAAACTTCCACCAACAAATCCAGGAAGGCATCCCCGCCCAACTCCCCAAGGCGAAGCCCTATGATGCAACGGTCTCCCACGCACCCCGGCGTAAGGACATCCTCACGCCCGCCGAAAAGGAGCTCGCTTTGCGGAATGCCCTCCGCTACTTTAACCCAACCTTGCATCCTGCGCTCGCGCCCGAATTTTTGCAAGAACTGAAAGATTTCGGCCGCATTTATATGTACCGTTACCGACCCGACTACGCGATGCACGCCCGGCCGATTGAGGAATATCCCGCCCGCTCAACAACGGCGGCGGCCATCATGCTGATGATCCAGAATAACCTGGACCCCGCCGTAGCGCAGCACCCGCATGAGTTGATCACTTACGGCGGCAACGGTGCCGTTTTTCAGAACTGGGCGCAGTACCGCCTCACGATGAAGTACCTGGCGGAAATGACCGACGAGCAGACGCTGCACCTCTATTCCGGCCACCCGATGGGCCTGTTCCCGTCGTCCGAAAGTGCGCCGCGCGTGGTGGTCACCAACGGTATGGTGATCCCGAATTACAGCAGCCCGGATGACCTGGAACGCGGCAACGCCCTGGGCGTGACGCAGTACGGACAGATGACGGCCGGCTCGTATATGTACATCGGCCCGCAGGGAATTGTGCACGGCACGACGATCACGGTGATGAACGCTTTTCGCAAAATAAAGGCCGACCCGCAGGGCAAAATATTCCTCACGGCGGGCCTCGGCGGTATGTCGGGCGCGCAGCCGAAGGCGGGCAACATTGCGGGCTGCGTGACGGTCTGCGCCGAGGTAAACCCGGCCGCTGCAACTAAGCGCCACGCGCAGGGCTGGGTCGATGTGTTGGTCGACAACTTAGACGATCTGGTGGCGCGCACGCGGGATGCAATGCGGGTTGGAAGGGCCGAGTCGATCGCCTACATCGGCAACGTCGTCGACGTTTGGGAGCGGTTCCTGGCCGAAGACATCTTCGTCCACGTCGGCTCCGACCAAACCTCCCTCCACAACCCTTGGAGCGGCGGCTACTACCCCGCCGATATGGACTTCGAGGCCGCCAATGAACTCCTGGCCACCGACCCCGAAGCCTTCCGCGAAGCCGTCCAAACCACCCTCCGCCGCCACGCCACGGCGGTAAACGCCCACGCCGAAAAAGGGACCTATTTCTTCGACTACGGCAACGCCTTCCTCCTCGAATCCTCCCGCGCCGGAGCGGAAGTGATGGCCGAAGACGGCCTTCATTTCCGCTATCCCTCCTACGTGCAAGACATCCTCGGGCCGATGTGTTTCGACTTCGGCTTCGGCCCCTTCCGCTGGGTTTGCGCCTCCGGCAAACCCGAAGACCTGGACGCGACCGACCGCATCGCCGCCGAGGTCCTCGAAGAATTGATGGCCGTCGCTCCGCCGGAGATCAGCCAGCAGATGCAGGACAACATCACCTGGATCAAGGACGCCAAGGCGAACAAACTAGTCGTCGGTTCCCAGGCCCGCATCCTCTACGCTGATGCGCTGGGGCGGCTGAAAATTGCGTCCGCTTTCAACGCCGCCATCGCTGCCGGAACGATCGGCCCCGTCGTCCTCGGCCGCGATCACCACGACGTTTCCGGCACCGACTCGCCCTACCGCGAGACGAGCAACATCTACGACGGTAGCCAGTTCACTGCCGATATGGCGATCCACAACGTGATCGGGGATAGCTTCCGGGGCGCAAGCTGGGTCTCCATCCACAACGGTGGCGGCGTGGGCTGGGGCGAAGTCATCAACGGCGGCTTCGGCCTGCTGCTCGATGGCTCCGATGCGGCAGAAAAAAGATTGCGGAATATGCTTTTCTTTGACGTCAACAACGGTATCGCGCGCCGCAGTTGGGCCAGAAACCCGGAGGCTAAGTTTGCCATTGAGCGGGAGATGGCGCGGACGCCGGGGTTGGTGGTGACATCTTCCGAACTTGTTGATGACCAACTATTGAAGAACCTAACCTTTTAATCTGGTCGATGCACGCTCCGCGTGCGAGTTTACGATGCAGCCTCCGGCTGCGAGCTTTGTTTTATAGTCTCGCGCTCGGAGAGCGCATCGTGAACTCGCACGCGGAGCGTGCATCGACCAGGCAACACCCTCGTCAATGACCCTAACCGGCCCCTTCACCCAACTACTTCCTCTCGCTGATCTACCGGTCCGAGGTAAACTCTCCGACGATCAACTCCGGATAATCCCCAACGCAGGCATCCTCTCCGAAAACGGAAAAATCATCGCCACCGGTAACTTCGCCGAGCTGCAAAAAGAAACCTCCGGCAAGGGCGTTGAGGTACACGAAGTCACGGGTGAAGCCGTATGCCTCCCCGGTTTCATCGATTGCCATACCCACCTCCTCTTCGCCGGGAGCCGGGCCATGGACTACGCCGCCCGCAACGCCGGCAAAACCTACCAGGAGATCGGTGCCGCCGGCGGCGGCATCAAAGACACGATGGCCAAAACCCGTGCTGCGTCCGACGAAGAACTAACCAAATCTCTGAAGGCCCGACTCGATCGCCACCTTCGCAACGGCGTCACCACCGTCGAGGTGAAATCCGGTTACGGCCTCAGCGTAGACCAGGAACTGCGGATGCTGCGGATTATCAGAAAAACGGGCGATGCCCACGCGGCGGACGTTGTCTCCACCTGCCTCGCCGCCCACGTCATCCCGCCCGAAGTTGGCGAC
This sequence comes from uncultured Lewinella sp., assembly GCA_964458975.1. Taxonomy (GTDB): domain Bacteria; phylum Bacteroidota; class Bacteroidia; order Chitinophagales; family Saprospiraceae; genus Neolewinella. The sequence continues at coordinate 18,054 of CAYWMW010000015.1, forward strand.
GAGCGGGAGTGGCTGCGGATCATTCTGGAGGGCATAGCTCCCGTTGTCGAAGCTGAACAACTGGCCTCCCGCTTCGACATCTTCGTGGAGGGCGGAGCCTTCACCGCAGAGCACGGTCGGCCGTTTTTGGAACGGTTAAAAAGCCAGAGCTTCGGCATCACGATCCACGGAGATCAGTTCACACCGGGCGGCAGCCAACTGGCCATCGACGTTGGCGCGTTGAGCGTTGATCACCTGGAAGCTTCGGGCGAAAAAGAGATTGCCGCGCTGGCGCAGAGCGACGTAATTCCCGTTGCGCTGCCGGGAGCCTCCATCGGTCTGGGCTGCGCCTTCACACCCGCCCGCAAGCTGCTGGATGCGGGCGCATCTTTGGCCATCGCTTCCGACTGGAACCCCGGCTCCGCGCCGATGGGCGACTTGCTCACCCAGGCGGCCATCCTCGGAACTTTCGAGCAACTGACCACCGCCGAAGTGCTCGCGGGCCTTACCTTCCGGGCGGCGGCGGCGCTGGGGCTGAACGACCGGGGCAGACTAATTCCCGGGCAACGGGCGGATTTCATCGCCTTCCCCACCGCCGACTACCGCGAAATACTTTACCAACAGGGCCAACTAAAACCACACCGGGTATGGAAAAATGGATCACCAATCACGTAGCGGATGCTTACCGCGCGCCTGACCCCAAGGTCTGGACAGGCCGTACTACAACTCCGGAGCAGAGCGCTCAGTACTGGTACCAGAATGTGATGTTACAGCACTGGTCTGAAGGGGCAGCAGCAGGCGCAGATTTTGGTATCATCGGCTATGCCTGCGAAGAGGGTGTGCGACGGAATCAGGGGCGTTTGGGCGCGGCCGCAGGTGCAAAGTCGGTTAGGGAACGGATCGCCCGTATGGCCTGGCACCACGACGGAAAAACCGTTGCGGACTATGGTGACGTAGTCTGCCTCGGCGAAGCAATGGAAGCCGCCCAGGCCCAACTCGCCCTGATGGTGAGCACCGTCATTCAGGCCGGACAAACGCCGATTGTCCTCGGTGGCGGACACGACCTTGCCTATGGGCATTTTTGCGGTATCCGTGCCGCAACTGAGGGCAAAAAAGTAGGCATCATCAACTTCGATGCCCACTTTGATCTGCGCCCGGTGGTAGACCGTCCCAACTCCGGTACTCCCTTCAACCAAATCCTCAACGAAGAACCGGTTGACTACCTCGCCCTCGGCATCCAGCAGCAGGCCAACACCACCGAACTCTTCGCCATCGCGGAGGAGTACGGCGTGGAGTACATCCTAGCCCAACACTGCCGCACCTACCAGCTGCCAACCATCATCCAGGAAATTGACCGTTTCCTGGAGCGCAACGACCACGTCTACCTCAGCATCGACCTTGACGGGTTTTCGTCGGCTTATGCGCCGGGGGTAAGCGCGCCTTCGCCCTTTGGTTTCAGCCCGGCCTTCGTCATAGCGGTACTCGAATACCTCCTTGCCAGCGGCAAGGTCATCTCCGTTGATCTGGCGGAAATGAACCCGGTTTTTGATGTGGATGGGAGTACGGCGCGGCTGGCTGCGGGGTTGGTGGATTGTTTGGTTCGAGGTTACCGGTAGGCCCGGCTTCAGCCGGAGCCTTAAAAATTAAATTACAAGGCTCCGGCTGAAGCCGGGCCTACTGGATCGACGTGGCTACCCCACCTGCTGCGCCCGCTCAAACGCCCCAGTCACATCAAGAAATTCATTAGGCAAAAAAGCATTCATCACCTCCTCCACCGGAGCGGGGACGGGGCCGTAGAACGCTTCGGAGATACTACCCGCCATTGCTGCCTGGGTATCCGTATCCCCGCCGAGAGAGACCGCCAGACGGATGCTATCGATCAGGTCTTTGGAGTCAAGGAAGGCGATGATGGACTCGGGGACGGAGCCGGCGCAGCTCACGTCAAAAGCATAGTCTGGCCGGATCTCCTCGATGGTACGGCGGAGGTTGTAGCCGAAGGTCTCGGTGACGTACTGGCGGATGTCTTCTTTACCACCGCCCTGGCGCGCGAGGAAGATGGCGGCGGCGATGGCCTGGGCTCCCTTCACGCCTTCGGGGTGGCCGTGGGTGGGCATGGCGGAAGCCTTTGCTTCGCGCAGCACTGATTCCAGGTCGTTGAACAGCCAGCCGACGGGGCTGACGCGCATGGCGGAGCCGTTGCCCCAGCTGCGGTATTCTTCTTCCAGTTCGTCCCGCATCCATTTTTTGAAGGTGCCGCCGTAGCCTGCGTCGGGGTAGCGGAGGGCGTAGTCTTTGATGGTTTCACCGTAGTCTAGTTGGTTCAGGATGGCGTCAGTTACGGCCACGGTCAAGACGGTATCGTCGGTGAAGCGGCACTCGGTGGTGAAGAGGTCGAAATCGGTGGTTTTAGGGCCGCTGCGTTCGAGGCGGCTGCCGATGATGTCTCCTAGGATGGCTCCTTTCATAGTAATGTAGTAGTGTGGTTTTGTAGTAATGTAGTCGCTGCCGCACGTTGGAGGTGAGGCAGGGCTGCCGCACGTTGGAGACAGGGCATGCCCTGTCTGTACGGACGAAGAGGCTGTGATTAATAGTAGAGGTGGGAATTATCTTGGGTAAGCAGCGTTCAGCCGATCCCCCAGATCGATGATTTCTTCGCGGCGGGCGAGGGCTTCGAGCCAGTTGGCGGGGATGGCTTCTGCGCCGTAGAGCAGGGCAGCGGGGGCTCCGGCGATGCAGGCGGTGGTGTCGGTGTCTTCGCCGAGGTTGACGGCGTTCAGGACGGTGTCCCGGTAGTTATCGGCGTTGAAGATGGCCCAGAGGGCGGCCTCCAGACTTTGCACTACGTAACCGTTTCCTTGCACCTGCGTGCGCGCCAAATTGGCGAAATCTGCCTTGATGAGCGTCGCTAAAGTATCGAGCTCTTCGAGGGGGAGATTGGCCGCCATCAGGAAATCGAGCAGTTCCCGGCGGGCTTGATCGAGGGCCTTTTCCTTCGTCTCTTTGCCGATGATATGGTGGCAAAAACGCAGGTACAAAAAGCAGCAGCACGCCGAGCGGATGTGGCCGTGGGTGAGGGCGGAATGCTGCCAGATGGGCGCGATCCACTCCGCCACCGGCTTATCGCGCAGGTAGGCGTAGAGGGGGAAGATGCGCATGAGGGCGCCGTTGCCGTTGTCTTGTTCGGTTGCGGTTTCGTGCAGTTTGGGCAAGCGGTCTAGTTCTCCGTCTTCAATGATGTTCTTCAGCTCCCGGATTGACCTTCGAGTGGTGTTGCCGATGTCGAAGATTTGGTTTTCTGGTGTCCAGTACCCGTGCCAAACATAGTTGATCAACCGTTTAGACTGGTCCACCAAATCAAAGCTCCCCGTCGCCAGGCTTTCCGCGAGGCCGAAGGCCAGGGAGCTGTCGTCGGAGAAATAGCCGGGCGGCTGGTTGTAGGTGCCGTAGCCCCGGATGTCGGTAACCGGGTTTTTATCGAGTTCGGCGCGGGTTTGAAACTCCACGGGGACGCCGATGGCGTCGGCTACGGAGAGGCCGAGGAGGGCGGTGGTTATTGGGTTCATGGGCGGAAGGATGAGTGGCCTTGTGGTTCGGTGGGCGGGTGGTTTTGTGGAACTTATGCCTTCAGGACGCTGGCAATATTTTTAATCGTTGCCGCAGGTACGTTCGCTGCTTGCGCAAATTCCGGCCAGCGGTTAATCGCCTCCCGTACTTCATCGATGATGCGTTCAGGCTTCTTTACTGAAAAAGTCTTTGCCAATTCAAGAAGTTGCGTTCGGCCTGGGTTTTATA
>CAYWMW010000015.1:21924-30345 GCA_964458975.1 uncultured Lewinella sp.
TTTTGCTTGCGTAGCGCTGCTGTTTTTTTCGCTAATTCCTGGGCCATTTGCGCAGGTTGTTTTACTACGCTGTACTTATTCATGACTACTAATATTTTAGTAAAAATACACAAAATACACCTCAATTACTAATATTTTGGCAGTTATTAAACCTTGCCAGTAGTCTTAAACGCTGAGTTTTACAAACTCGCTGGTCTTAACTGACTCTACTCTTTTCAATGGTTCACCCAAAGAAATACTTCCCCAAAAGTGTTTGTTCTGGAATACAACCCTGAACCCTACACCAACCAAGCCCCTCCTTAAGTTAATAAGGGCGCGGCCGCAGGATGCAAAGAAAGTTCTCCTGCAAGGTTGCAACCCCTACCTTTGCCCCTCCGATCCGTAAACCTTGAAATTAATCCCGTGCGTATACCTCGTTCTTCTTTTTTAGCCGTGCTGTTTGTGTTTGCTGGCTTACTCCTGCTCCCGTCTTGCGGAGACGATGCCACTTCAACCTCCACCGCACCCGCGCCCCCGCCCAAAATCACCCGCCCCGTGGACCCCAACGCAAAGCCCGTTCCCCGTTTTGACGCCGACAGCGCCTACGCCTACGTGGCCAAACAGGTAGCCTTCGGCCCCCGCGTAATGAACACCCCCGCCCACGACGCTACCGCCGAATGGCTGGTGGCCAAGCTAAAATCCTTCGGCGCAGCGGTGGAAGAACAAAAGTTTACCGCCACTGCTTACGACGGTACCTTACTGAAGGGCAACAACATCACCGGCCGCTATAACCCGGAGAACGAATACCGCATCGTTCTCGCCGCCCACTGGGATACCCGCCACGTGGCCGACCAAACCGACGACCCCGACGCAGTGGTAGAAGGCGCTGACGACGGCGCCAGCGGCGTTGGCGTTCTCCTCGAAATTGCCCGCCACCTCGGTCAGTCTACCCCCAATATCGGCGTAGATATCGTCTTCTTCGACGCGGAAGACTATGGTGAAGGAGGCCAGTCTGGTAACGCAGATAGTTGGGGCCTCGGCTCCCAGTACTACGGTAAAAACCTTAAAGCACCCAAGCCGCAGTACGGGATCCTGCTGGATATGGTCGGTGCAAAAGGCGCCCGTTTCGGTCGGGAAGGTCATTCAGTTCGGAATGCTCCGGCACTAGTGGATAAGGTTTGGCAACTGGCGGAAGGCCTGCCTATCTCCGCCCCGTACTTCACGGATGAGCAACTGCCGCCACTCATCGACGACCACTTCTTCTTCATGCGAGAATCCGGCGTACCGATGATCGACATCATCTTCTACAGCGGAGAAAACACGAGAGGTTTCGGCGATCACTGGCACACCGGCAACGACAGTATGGACATCATCGATAAGAACACCCTCCGGGCCGTTGGCCAGGTAGTAGCCGCCGTGGTGTACCGCGATGCTGCGGGGACTTTTTGGTAGTTTAGGCGGTTGGCCCTTTAAGCTCCCACACGTCACCGCTTCTGTACGGAGGCCTTCAACCCAATAGTAACCCCTACCTTTGTATCATGGATATCCTCATTACCATAGCACTCGTTTACCTCGCTTACCGGGGTTACCAGTGGTACACCAACATTCAGAAACAAGTAAACGGCCCCAAACGGCCGCGCGAAGTACGTGAAGACGACTTCGCCAACACTCCCCAACCCGGCAACGAAGACGATTACATCGACTATGAAGAAGTGAAGTAACCAATTGTGCAGTAATTACCTGAGGTATGACCTGCCTCGCTACCCCTCCTACCTAGCCTCCAACGCAAGCTATCGCGTAGCGATTACACGTCAGTAACCCCGGACGAAGTCCGGGGCCTCTCCTCCTCCCCAAGTAAAGTCCTCCTCCCCCATGCCCAACCCCACCCGCTTCAACGGCCGCATCAGCGACTGGATCCTGCACAAAGACAACCAGCTCATCGTCTTCAACAAGCCCTCCGGCCTGAGCGTCCAGCCCGACAAGACGGGAGACCCGAGCCTGCTCGGCATGGGCGCGGCTTACGTCCGCCACGATCTCTACCTCATCCACCGGCTAGACCGGCCGGTCTCCGGTGTAGTGGTGATGGGCCAAAAGCCCTCCGCCCAAACCGCCCTGACGAAGCAACTGCAGGCCGGCACCATCGGCAAGCACTACCTCGCCATCGTGGCCAACCGCCCCGAAAAAGACGAGGACACCCTGAAGCACCACCTCAAAAACGCCCCCGGCAACCGCTCCGCCATCGACGAAGACCCGAGCCCCGGCTCCAAACTCGCCGAGCTGAGCTACAAATACGTCGGCAGTAGCGACCGCTACCACCTCCTGGCCATTACGCTGAAGACCGGCCGCAAACACCAAATCCGCTGCCAGCTCGCCGCCATCGGATCGCCCCTGCGCGGAGACACCAAGTACGGCTTCAAGCGCGCCAACCCGGACAATAATATCGACCTGCACAGCCACAAGGTCGCCTACGATCACCCCGTTACGGGAGAACGAGTAGAGCACGTTGCGCCGCTGCCGGAAGGAGCGGTTTGGGATGCTTTTCGGGAGATGGTGTAATCCCGTAGGGATTCAAAAAAAGTAACCCGGAACGAAACGAAGTGAAGTTCCGGGGTAATGAGGACAAGGTCGATAACACCCTCGCCGCGGAGCGGCGAAGCATACTGTAATATGTAACGATGCCCTACCTTCGCTCCCTCAAACAACTCCCCCCCCATGACCGCAGACCTGATCTTCGAGCACTTCCCCAACCTGACCGACAAACAAAAGGAGCAGTTCTCCGCTCTGGACGCGCTGTACCGCGACTGGAACGCGAAGATCAATGTCATCAGCCGTAAGGACATCGACAACCTGTACGTCAACCACGTACTGCACAGCCTGGCGATCGCTAAGGTGGTAAAGTTCCGGTCCGGCGCGCGGATTCTGGACCTGGGCTGCGGCGGTGGCTTCCCCGGCATACCGCTTGCGATTTTGTACCCGGAGGTGGAGTTCCATCTGGTAGACGGCATCGCGAAGAAGATCCGCGTCTGCAACGAAGTGATCGAAGGCATCGGCCTCACGAACTGTAAGGCGGAGCAAAAACGCGCCGAAGAGATCAAAAAACCGGTCTACGATTTCGTCGTCACCCGCGCGGTAGCGAAGATGGAAAAGCTTGCGGAGTGGAGCTTACGGCTCATCACCAAGCGGCAGCGCCATGCCCTACCCAACGGGATTCTTGCCCTGAAGGGCGTCGGGCTCACCGAAGAGATGGCGGCCTTCCCGAAAGGGGCGGTGGAGGAGTTCCCGATTGCGAAGTTCTTTCCCGGCCATCCTTTTTATGAGGTTAAGGCGGTGGTTTACTTGCAGTATTGAAGCGTTTAGCATTTGGCATAAAGCAATTAGGCTACCGCAGTTACTTGCGATAGCCTAATTGCTTTATGCTAAAACTTTTATGCTAAGAGCTGAAAACTACTCTTCTTCCACCTTAGCTTTCTTTTTGGCTTTAGCTTTTGGCTTTGGCTTTGGCTTTGGCTCCGGCTCAACCTCGGGTTCCGGTTTGGGGTTGGCCGCTTCTTCGGCGGCGAGGCGTTCCTTTTCCTCGTCTTTCCGTTTCTGGATTTTATTGAGGAGAATGGCGGCCTTGATCATGAAGTCGTCGTGGCGCTCGGTGTATTCGTTGAAAACCATCAGCAGGCGGGCCGCGTCGAAAGCGGCGGTGCCGGGCACGATCTGGCGGGCGGCGATGGGGTGCAGCCAGTACTCCAGGTTGTTGGAGCGCAGGTAAGACTGATCGGTATGGAAGTCGATCACCGTAGCCAGTTTGTTGAGGCTGAAGAGGTAGTCGGTTTCCCGGTTCAGGTCTTTCTGGATGTCGATGATGTTGATGTAGTCAAAATTGACGCCGGATCTTTCGCAGAGGAAGATGTCGCGGCGGCCATCAAAGACGATCAGGTCATCAAAGCGGTACTTGCGCAGGTTCTTGAACAGGAAGTTCCGAACGGCCATTTTGGTGGAGCGCAGGTTGCGGAAGGCGTACTGCAGTTCTTCTTCTTCCAGGCGGAAGTCTTCTTCGTAGCGGTAGCGGCGGTTGGTACGCATATTCAGCACCTCACGGACCCGGCGGGTAGTGTGGCCCAACTCATCGGTCTCAGCGTATACATCGACGATGTCTACGTTGGCCTGGTTGATCCAACTTTCGAGGAAAATTTTGTTGGAACCCCGTTCAAAGACGAGGAGTGCGATCTCGCTGATCGCGTAGAAGTTGGGGTATCCTCCGTAGATATTTCCATACTTCAGTTCTAGAAAGGCTATGTTCTCGTTCACGGTTTGAGGTTAATTTCAGTTATTGTTCCCGGTAATCTTCAGAAAGCTTAAGTAATATGGGCTTGTGGGGCAGAAAATGAATAAACACTCGTGTTGCGGTCAGGGATGTCAATTCGATTCAAAGCCTTGTTAATAGCGAAGGTAGGTATTCAGACATTAAGTAAAGGTCTTTACCCTAGCCAAAGGTTCACCCTAAGGCCACAATTCGGTTATAAAACGGCCATTGCGGTAGATTTCCTTCCCGTCGGCGTAAATAACGCCCCCGTTTTTCATGTCGGCGATCATGTCCCAATGCACGGAACTTTCGTTCTTCCCGCCAGCCACGGCATAGCTTTGGCCGATGGCCATGTGGACCGACCCACCGATTTTTTCGTCAAAAAGGATGTTTTTACTGAAGCGATCAATGGTGTAGTTGGTACCAACGGCGGCTTCGCCAAAACGCCGGGTTCCGGGGATGGCGAAAGTTTCGTCGAGTACCTCCTGGCCACTTTCGGCCTCCCATTTCACTATTTCACCGTCCTTCACGGTTAGGGTGACCCCTTGAACTGTTTTTCCGTTGCGGATGGCGGGGTAGTCGAAATAGATGTGTCCGTTGGCGGAGTCTTCCTCCGGGCTGGTGTAGACTTCGCCGCTGGGCATATTTGTCTGCCCGTCGGAGTTGATCCAGGTTCGGCCGTTGGTGGTAAAGGTGATGTCGGTCTTATCGTTGAAGTAGCGGAAGGTCGTACAGCTGTTCAGGTGGTCCACTACGGCCTGCTGCCGTTTGCGTACTTCGAGCCAGGCGGCGCGGGGGTCCTGCTGGTCTATTTTGGTGGCCTGGGCCACAAAAGCGGTGTACTCTTCGAGGCTCATTTCTGCTTCTTCGGCGAGCGCTGGGCAGGGGAAGACGCAAAGGCTCCGTTTCAGGCGGCGGTCTGCGGTGCGCTCGAAGTAGGTTTTCAGGACTGGGGCCATCGCTTCACGGCCAGCTTCGCGGAGGGGAGCTGCGGCCGGTGCTTCGCGTAGGCTGAAAGGCGCACGGATATTGATGTAGGCTTCAAACTCTTCGATGGCTGTGCGGTAAAGGCTGGGTACGTAGGCAAACTGCTCTACGCTGCCGTAGTCCCGCATCGCTGCGGCCGATCCTTCCACAGAAAGGCTGTATTCCAGGTGGCCGCCGGCTTTCAATACTTCCTTTTTGATTTCGGTAATCAGCGGCGCAGCCAGCACGGTTGAGCTAACGAAGAGCCGCTCACCAGCCTGAAGGCTGACGCAGTAGTTGACGAGCAGGTAGGCGTAGGCGCTTAGTTGTTGTTGGGTCATTGGGGTGGTAGATGAAATTGGTTATCGTTTGGTCAGAAATTTTGCCCGGTCAAAGCCGCGCTGCAGGATGCGTTCGTAGTTTTCGGGCATCAGGCGGGTGATTTTGTCGATGAAACGGGCATCGGAGCCGATGGTTACCCGGTTTTTACCGCGCTTTATGCCGCTGATGATGGTGGCAGCCGCTTGCGGGGCAGTGGTTTTTGCCATCTTATCAAAGCGGTTCACGAAGCGCTCGTGGGCGGTTTCGTTGTTCACCATCGCGTTGCGCGCAATGTTGGTCTTGATGCCGCCGGGGTGGACGCAGACGACCTGGAGGCCAGTGCCCCGCATTTCTACGCGCAGGGTCTCGGTGAAGCCACGGACGGCAAATTTACTAACGCAGTACGGGGCCTGGCCGGGGCAGCCCATCAGCCCGAAGACGCTGCTGATGTTTACCAAGCAGCCGCCGTTGTGCTCGCGCAGGTGCGGTAAAAAAGCCAGGGAGCCGTAGATGACGCCCCAGAGATTTACCTGAAGGATTTTTTCGTAGTCCTCGACCGTCCCGTAGATGGCGGGGGTGATTTGCTGGGTTAACCCGGCGTTGTTGATTACCACATCAATGCCCCCGAGCGCTTTACGGGCGGCGGCGGCAAAGTTTTCCACCGCGTTGCGGTCACCAACATCAAAGGCTTCCATATATCCCTGGCTGGCTTCGGGCAGTTCATCCCAGGTAGCCATTAGCGCGTCCTGATTCCAGTCATTTAGGACAAGTCTTGCGCCTTCACCAGCGAATTGCCTGGCCAGCTCGCGCCCAATGCCCGAGCCTGCTCCGGTGATAACGACTACTTTATTCTGGAAGTTTTGCATGATTCGATAAGCTTTTTTTGGGCGCGGACGCAGGTGCAAGGTAAGGTAAGTAAGGGTAGAAAGGAGGAAAGGGGTAAGGGTGTATTCAATGCGCTCCGCCGCCGCCCCTTACTCCCTTATCCCTTCCCCCCCCCTTACTACTCTTGAATCACCACCGCAGCGGCCGTCTCGTACTTACTAAAGTCGGTATAGCCGAAGAGCTTCTTAGCGTCTTCCCGGCTGAGTTGGATGTCGGGAAATTTGTAGCCGTCCGGGCAGGCGTAGCGGCCGGATGCCTGGAGGGTGATTTTCTTATCCGGCCGGTCCGGCAGGAATACCTCAATTTTCTTGCGGAAGAAGATGCCCGATTCACAAACGTTCGCGTAGCCGCTAAAGGGCTGAAATTCTCTTTCCGGAATGCTAATCTTCACCTCCTGGGCCTGGTAGGCCCAGGGGCCCAGGCGCTTATCCCGCAGCTCCCGCAGTTCGCGGGAGGCGGGAGATTCGTAGTCCAGCTCGGTCAGCTTACTGGCAAGTGCGGGGTCGGCGAAGTGGAAGAGACTGTGCTCTGCTTTTAGCCAGTTGGTGGCTCCGGCGGCGGAGTACTGCTTACTGAAAATTTTACCCATCAGCGTCTCGTCGTCGGCCATGTCCTTTTCCAGGTCGATGACGAGTTCGGCATCGCCGTACTTCCAGCGGATGTCGGTAGTTTTGGCTTCGGTACCGGTGAGGCCCCAGCCGATGGCAAGACCCGCGAGCAGGCAGACAACGGCGAGGGTGATTGTTTTGGTGGTGGACATATTTTATGGGCGGTCTGGAAAGTTCGGCTTAAATGTACGTTGTTGGTAGCTATATCCTGTTTACAGCCTTTGTTTTCCGGCCATCAGTTTGTTACCCATGCCCTTAACCTTACATTGCACCTGCGCACCTGCGCCCACGTACGCTGTCGGGGCAAAAATCAGTTCCCCAGTGCAACCTTGGTCAGGTTTTCAAGGGCCATGCCCATCGTTACGATCTGTGGCAGGTCTGCGTTGATGCCGTGGCGCTCCGCCAGCCACGCAGGAGCGTTATAGGCGACCGTGGTACCGCTACCGTTGTCATAAACCAACATTTTTACCGGGAGATCGATGCCAGCGGATTGCTGGCCCTGCATGAAGGGCGAACCCACTGCGGGGTTACCGAAAATGATCAACTTACTGGCGGGAAGCGTCAAACCCACCCTCTCGGCATTGGCCGAATGGTCGAGTTCCGCTACGATGGTCAGCTTAGCGTTGCCAGCGATGGCCGTACGGAGACGGTTGTAAACGGAGTCTACGCTGTTCGTAGTTGTGCTAAGTACGATTCCCTCGTTCTTGTCCACGGTCAGGTTGCTGGCACTATTAACGGTCTCGCCAGTATTGCCCTCTACAAATTTTTTGAGGGCGTTGCCTACGGTAGTCAGCTCTCCGTTGTCAGTCAGGTTATGGCGGCTTGCAAGGTACTCGGTGGCGTTGTAACCACCGATCACCCCGTTATCTTCTTGCTGGTAGAAGACAATCTTCTGGGGCAGGTCCAGGCCCGCGAGGAGGTTCTGCTGCATCAGTGGAGTACCGAGCTTGGGGTTACCGAACAGGATTACGCGGGTGGGGCGCAAGCTGAGGCCAGCGTTAGACGCTGCCGCACCGTGGTTCACCTCCGCAACGATGCCGATGGGGCCAGCGGCTTCCAGCTTTGCTTTTACGCCGTTGTAGGCATCGGTGAGGGAGGTCGAGTCGGTTACTGCGTAGGTGAGGCCGGTTGCGGCTATTGGATCTTCGTTTGGCATAAGCGTGGTATCGTCTTTGCAGGCAGCACAAGACAGCACAAAGGAGTCATTAAAAGGAAAAGCAGTTTACTAAAGTTCATTTTGCTATTCTTTAACGGCAAAGTACTTTAATGCTCCTGCGTTTTCCCTGGGCTTGCCGCTTGCCAGGCTGCTAGCAGCCTGTCTAATCTGACGGTCTTAACCCGTAACGGGTTTTTACCGTTAAAACGCAG
>CAYWMW010000016.1:0-3833 GCA_964458975.1 uncultured Lewinella sp.
GGCCCCCTAGCCCCCAAAGGGGGAACAAAAAGCGACAATTTGGTTTGCGCCCAAGTAGTCAGACAGTCAAATAGTCTGTCCTTATTTTGTAAAGTATCCGTTGGTAAGGACTATTTGACTGCTTGACTATTTGACTAATTTCCTACCTTAAGCCCACCAAATAAAGATCATGTACAACAAAACCACCCTCGAAGCTTTTTACGACCGCGAAAAGAAGCACCCCAAACTGCCGTTTCTGAACCAGCCTTTTGGCGAAAAATGGGAGACCTACACCTGGGGCGAAACCGGGCAGATGGCCCGCCGGGTAGCCGCTTACCTGCGCAGCCTTGAGCTGAAGCCGGGCAGCCACATCGGCCTGGTCAGCAAAAACTGCCGGGAGTGGATCATCGCGGACCTCGCCATCATGATGGCGGGCCACGTAAGCGTTCCCTTCTTCGCTACCCTGACCGGAGACCAGATCGCCGAAGTACTGAGGTTGGGCGACGTAGACTTGCTCATTGCCGGTAAAATGGAAGTCTGGGACGATATGCGCAAAGGCGTGCCCGAGGATATGCCCATGATCCGTTTCCCGCACTACGAGGGCAATTCCGACATCATGCGCGGGAAGGCCTGGCGCGACATCCTGGCCGAGTTCGAGCCCATCAAAGACAGCCCGATCCCCGACCGGGACGGCCTCTGGACGATCATCTTCACCTCCGGCACCACCGGAACGCCGAAGGGCGTGATGCTGAGCAATAAAGCACTGATCGAGCTGATGAGCAACCTTTGGGACAAGAACCCGCTGAAAGTGGACTATAAAGGCGGCAACCGCTTCTTCAGCTTTCTGCCGCTGAACCACGTAGCGGAGCGCGGGGTGATCGAGACGATGTGCCTCACCCACGGTGGGCAGATTTTCTTCACTGAGAGCATCTCCCGCTTCGCGGCCAATCTGCAAGATGCCCGGCCGACTTTCTTCTTCGCCGTACCGCGCATCTGGACGAAGCTGCGCCTTGGCGTGCTCGGCAAAATGCCCGCCAACAAGCTGAACAAACTGCTGAAAATACCCCTGGTCTCCACGCTGGTGAAGCGCAAGATCCGCTCCGGCCTCGGGCTGGACAAGAGCCGCTGCAACGTGTCCGGTGCCGCGCCGATCCCGACGGAAACCAAGGAGTGGTTCGGCCGCCTCGGCATCCCGATCTCGGAAGCCTACGGCATGACGGAGAACGGTGCGACGAGCCACATGATCTCCGCCGAAGAGAACAAGCCCGGCTCCGTCGGCCGCCCGCAACCCGGTACGGAGCACCGCATTGATCCGGAGACGCAGGAGGTGCTCACCCGCGCCCCGTACACCATGCTGGGCTACTACAAAAGCCCCGAAAAGACGGCGGAGACCCTCGACGCCGACGGCTGGCTCCACACCGGAGACCAGGGCGAAATCGATGCCGACGGCTACCTCTACCTCACCGGCCGGGTGAAGGATACGTTCAAGACGGCGAAGGCTAAATTCATTGTCCCTACCGAAATCGAAGACAAATTCATCGGTAACGACGACGTTGAGCAGATGTGTCTGCTCGGCCTCGGCATGCCGCAGCCCATCCTGCTCGTTTCTCTGAGTGAGATCGGGGAGGCGCGGCCGCAGGATGCCGTGCGGGAGGGCCTGCAGGGTCAGCTTACCTTCGTGAACACCAAGCTGGCGAGCTACAAAAAGGTTGCCGCCATCGTGATCGTTAAGGAGCAGTTCTCGGTGGAGAATGATATGCTTACCCCTACGCTTAAGATCAAGCGGTCTAAGGTGCATAATCGGTATAAGGACCGGTTGTTGGGTTGGATTGAGCGTGGGGAGGGGGTTGTTTTGGAGTCGTAGGGGGCTTTAGGAGGGTATGCCTTATGTCCAGTTTGTTGCCTCAGTAGGTACTTACGGTTGAAATTAAATTTGGAAATGTGCAGCTTAATGCCTTAAATTCAGGACTAGGAATTAAATAACACCTGTTAATGAAGTATTTACCCCCCCCCCCGCTTACCTCTTGCCAGAATAATATCAGTGCTGTTGGGAGTAGTTTTAATTTTTGCTAGTGCTTGCGAGAATGAACTGACCAATGTCTCTACATCTCCGAGTCCTGTTATTGGATCTAGTCAAAAAAAATTAGAGATTCCTTCTGGCCCGGGAGAAACAATTCTTGGTAATGAGATGGCTAACCCTTACGCACTAGAAAATGTACAGGCTGCAAACTCAATGATCAATGCTGGAAACAGCAAGGTCGTTCCCACTCATTATTACCTCAAATTTACCCCTGAAGATGGTACACAAATTGTGATACTTGAAGATTATGCTGAAGAAAACGACTATGAGTTTGATGTTCAGCCGGTTCATCACGAAGTAATATATGAGGGTGATGAAGGTTATTCTCCTTTTCCAAAAGAAGAAGAGGGCATTGCACCAGAGTATATAACAATTTCTAGGGCTGATTTTACAACGAGTAACTTTCCTGATGTTCCTTATGAAGTGGTAGAAGTGATGCATATTCCTGAGTACGTAAGTCTACTCACCTTTACGGCATTTGTGATTTCGGGAAATGAAAAATACTACGACGCAATAGAAGGCTATTGCCATCCTGATTGCCCATCCTGGCCGCTATGTCTTGACGAGCCTGAATTTACTTGTGTACCTCCTATGGGTAGCGATATTAAGACGGTAGACCCACTCTCCACCGAAGGAAGAGACAAGTTTCCCTCTTATATTCTAGACGATAAGCTAGGAGCGAACGGAAGCAAAACCCCGATCCGGCAGTGCCTTGCCATCGTAAATTCTAAGCCAGACTGCCCGGATAAATGCAGCCCTGTTCTGATCCCGATCGAACACGAACCGGATGCTTGCCGGTGGGAGTGCCGTTGTGAAGAACCTGAAGACGATGGAGGTGGTGTAGGCCCAACTCCTGGCTTAGTTGAAAATTGTGGATGCCTTGTTTATGAAGATGAAAAAAAGCCAGGCGGTCGAATTATCCTGGAAGACACCCAGTTGGGAGATGAAGGGGTGCAACACGTAAAAATTCTTTCTACTCGCTATCATTGGGGTTTCGTGTATAAAAACACAGATACGAACCGAAACGGTTGCTGGAAGATCAACAAACGATATCGGAGCAGAAAGGCTAAAATCAAGGTTGTTTTTCGGGACCGGGTTTCAGATCGGTTGATTGTTCGATCTTGGAGGGGATTTCGAGTGTGGAACGCCGTGTTAAAACCAGTAAAACACACTTACAAACTAACTCGAAACAACAAAGTGTGGAACAATCTTTGCTTGCGAATTGAGGATACTGATGAAAACCAGAGCCAAGACGAGGAGGCTTTTGTTGCCGCTACGGTGAACAATGCGGTGCACGATTTTTATGGTAATGAAAACTTACCTGGTCTTGATGGGTTAGGCTATCTAATCCATACTTTACCAGGAAGACCAAAGTCCGCTCCGATGTTTGGTAAAAGAGCCGATTACAACGTAAATCAGTTCCATGAATTGATTGGACTCTTAGCTGATGTAGGAGGGATAGATCCAGATTTTGGAGATTTTTTAGTGTCAAGTGCTCGGCCTGATATTTTTATTCCTTTTCAACGGAAAATGGATGCAGATACAGACCTTAATGACCCATTCTATGGTTCAGACGATATTGCCTTAGTGACATATCATGAAACAGTACATGCGCTTCAGTTCGCTAGACTCGGTTCAGAATGGTGGGGTAACTATGTTGACTATATATTGCGAATGGCATTTACACCGAAAGAATGTCGTCCTTATGGAGATCAAAGTCGTATTGGCCATGGCTTAGCCGAATTAACGGAGGGAATGGCAGAAGCCCTTAGTC
>CAYWMW010000016.1:3933-29270 GCA_964458975.1 uncultured Lewinella sp.
CAGCTTACTGCATTAAATCCATTTATTGGTACAATTGAGGGGTTCAAAGCTAGTCTTCAGGGTCATGCACTCTCGCAAGGCATAACTCAATCCGATTACGACGAACTATTCCGGGCTTATGGACACTAGCAATATTTTGTGCCTTTTTCTGGTATTTCTCCTTTTAACTACAGTCTCGAACTGCGCTTGCAAAGAAGATGAGTTCGGAGAAGTATTACATATGGAAATTCCCGTCGACATTGGCGGCGAAAGAAACTTATACCAAGTGGGTGACACACTTTGGGTACAGGCTGATTTTCCAAAAGAAGTGGTGGTTGTAGGTAGTTCTAGCAGGATAGAACTTACTGATTACAAATTCTTTTCAGAATTATTCCTTGCTGAAATTAGCGACTCAGAACTTCGTTTTTACAGTAGTCCTAATGTTTTAGTTGAAGTAGGTGTTGTTGAATTAAATCAGTTAGGCGGATATGACTATGTTTTCGAAAACACGGGATCTGGGTATGCCGTACGTTTTGGCGTAATCCTCTCCCAAGCAGGAACATTTAGTTCTACTTCTCTGACGGATGGCGATGCTCAAAGTGGATTGGATCAGGATGAGCACTATGTTTGTGGGGACAATCGAAGAACAAATGTCTTTATCGATAGAATTAACAGGTTTTCAACGATGGAGAACTTTAATGAGTTTAACGAATGGAACAGGGTGGGAGATGGCTCTTTCGTTCAAACATATGAGGGGTATCAAAGAGCCGGCAAGTTCACTTTCCGGGTAGTGGAATAATTCATCCAACTTGTGTAGCTTTAAGTGAAAAGAACTAAACCTCACCTATGAAGACTTGGAGTATTGTATGGTTTCTCATTTCCTTCTTGCTGCTGGTATTCATTTCAAACTGCGCCTGTGAGGAAGATGAATTTGGAGAGGTTCTTCGTATGGAAATCCCCGTAGAAGCTGGAGCTGAAAGGAACTTGTATCGCGTTGGAGATGCGCTTTGGGTGATGGCTGATTTCCCAAAAGAAGTTACGGTAGTAGGAAACAGCAGTCGTATAGAACTAAATGGCTACAATTTTTTTTCAGAGCTTAATATTTCTGAAATAAGCGAAGAGCAAATAAGGTTTTACTCTTCCAGTAACATAGTTACTAAAGTTGGATTTGTTGAGCTCAACCAAGTCGGTGGGTATAATTACACTTTTGAGGAAACCGGAAATCGCTACATGATTAACTTTGGTGTAGTGTTGTCATTAGAAGGGACCTTCATGGTAAGTTCGCGAACTGACTCAGATGCACAAAGAGGGTATTCTCATCCATCGAATTAACAGATTCTCGACGCGAGAAAATTTTGAAGACCATCAGGAATGGAATCAGGTGATGATTGACGGTTTTGTACAGACATATGAAGGGTATAGAAGGGGTGGAGCCTTTACCTTTCGCGTAGTGGAATAGCCTACTGTTTTTTGAAAAGAAATGATAGAGCTCTGAATAATTGGTGATGACGAGTTGTTATAGCTTTTCTCCCTCAAAGCCCCAAAACCTCCCCCCATTCAGTAGTATACCTTGCGCTCCGAAACGCCTGCCGCAGCGGAATCCCCGTTCCTTCCGTTCCGCAGCGGGCGAAGTGGACGGTTCCTTTGCCTTGGGTCCGGTTAATGGCGTCCAGGGCGGTCATTAGTTTGTCGTTGCGGTTCTCCAGCTTTTGGTCTGCGAAGAGGGTGCTTTGGATAGCCTTGCCCGGCACCAGCGCCCCCGCCATCACCCCCGCTTTTTTGTAGTTGGTGCCTGCCTCGAAGAGTGCGCCGCCTATCCGCCGCGACCACTCGATGAGGCGGTTCGTGTGGTTCGTTGCCTGGGGCAGCTCAACGGTCTGGGCGAAGTAGACCCGGCCGTCCTTGCGTCGGTTGTTGAACCGGTTGGCCCAGAGGGCAACCGTGAGGGTGGTGGCTGCCTGGTCGTACTGGCGGAGCTTTTCGCCCAGGCGCGTAGCGTAAAGTGCCAAGCGCCGTTCCACCTCCGCCCGGTCGTAGACATCCTGCGGAAACGACCGCGATACCATCGTGTGCTGCCGGCCGCTGACCGGCGGCTCCAGGGCCTGACAAGCCTCTCCGTTCAGTTCCTTCACCAACCGCAGACCAACGACACCGAACTCCGCCCGCATCCACCGTTGGTCTACGGCGGCGAGGTCCGCGACGGTCCGGACGTTGACGGTCGCCAGCCGCTGTGCGTACGCGCGGCCTACGCCCCAAACTTCCTCCACCGCAATTTCCCGTAGTACCGGGGCATCAGGACGTAGGAACCAGACGCCCGTCTCCGTTCGCTTTTTAGCGAGGTGGTTGGCCATTTTAGCCAGCGTCTTCGTTGGGCCGATGCCGACGCAGACCGGAATCCCAACGCCCATCCCAACCTTGGCCCGTACCCGCGTTGCCCAGTCTAGCAAGGAGGTTTCCGTCTGCCCGGCAAAGTCGAGCTTCAGGAAGGCTTCGTCGATGGAGTAAACCTCGAGGTCCGCGCTGAACCGTGCCAGGACCTCCATGACCCGCCGCGAGAGGTCGCCGTAGAGCGCAAAGTTTGAAGAGAAGACCTTTAACTTCCCAGCCTCCGCCAGCGGACGAACCTTGAAGAAGGGTTCTCCCATCGGGATGCCGAGGGCTTTCGCTTCGTTGCTGCGGGCGATTACGCAGCCGTCGTTATTGCTGAGCACAACGATTGGGGTTCGCAAGAATTGCGGTTGGAAGAGCCGCTCGCAGCTCGCGTAAAAATTATTGCAATCCACCAGGGCGTAGTAACTCATCGTTTGGTTGGTTTGTGGAGTACGTGGCCAACTACGCCCCAGATGATCAGCTCGTCCCCGTCACTGATGTGCAGCGGGGGGAAGGCTTCGTTTTCGGCCACTAGCCGGATGCCATCCGCTTGCCGGTACAACCGCTTTACGGTGAATTGCTGGTTGATGAAAGCGACGACTACGTCGTCGTGTCGGGCTTCTACCGAGCGGTCTACCACCAGGATGTCGCCAGGATAAATGCCCGCACCGACCATGCTTTCGCCCTGCACACGCACGAAGAAAGTACAGGCGGAGTCTTTGACGAGGTAGTCGTTCAGGTCCAGCGCTTCCGCCGCATAGTCTTCGGCCGGAGAAGGGAAGCCCGCCTGCACCGAGGCGTATAGGGGTAGAGATAGCCTGAGTTCAGACACGGAGAGGGTAGGCACACGATGGTCGTGTGCTGTTGTTTGGGAGTATGTTAATGTCATTTTGCAACCTTTTTAAAACAAATACACTCAAATTTAAAGCAAAAGAACGTAAATATTGAATTTAAATATAATATGTTTGAAATTAAAATACTTTAGGTCACCGCTTTTTGCTATTTCCATCCCCAACCCGTAGCTTCACGACTGGGTTAAGGGTTTGGATCCTCCGCCCTTCAACGGACTTGGCACCTGCGACCGCGCCTAAATTTTGAAGCTATCCATACCATCATGCAAAAAACATTATTCCTCTTCCTGGCCCTCGGCCTCTTCGCCTGCAACGCCGACCCTAAGCCGGAAACAGCCGCCGCCACCGCAACGGAGGTCGCCCCCGCCGAAGATGAGTGGATCATCCTCTTCGACGGCACCTCCACCGAAGGCTGGCGCGGCTACAACGCCGAAACCCTGCCGCCGCAGTGGGAAATTCAGGACGGCGCACTCTACTTCAACGACGGCGCAAAAACCTCCGACGCAGAGTACGAAGGCGGCAAAGACATCATCTACGCCGCCGAAGAATTCGACAATTTTGAGCTTTACCTGGAGTGGAAAATCCCGCCCGGCGGCAATAGCGGTATCTTTTACCACGCGAAGGAGGGCTACGGCGCGCCCTCCGAAGTTGCGCCCGAATACCAACTGATCGACGACGAGAACTACACCAAGTACCACGATATCGCTGCCTACAATCAAGGTCTCGGCTATTCTGCGGACTTGCAGGACTGGCAATCTACCGGAGCGGACTACGCCATGTACCCCGCTCCTATGGATGACCGGAACCTGAAACCCGCTGGCGAGTGGAATACTTCTCGCATTATTTTTACCCCGGAGAAAGCGGAATACTGGCTTAACGGAAAGCAGGTGGTCTCCTTTGTGCCGTGGTCCGAAGACTGGAGCGAACGTAAAAACAGTGGGAAATGGGACAATGCGCCCGATTACGGTAAGTTCAAAACCGGCTACATCGGTTTGCAGGATCATGATAGTGCGTTGTGGTTTCGGAATATTAAGGTTAAGCGGTTGTAGTGTATAAGTGTACTTATACACTAGCCTGTCACGTATAAGTACACTTATACACTCTATTTTTCCACGTATAAGTGTACTTATACACCAAGCCACACCATACAAATAGCAAAAAATGAAAAGAAGAACCTTCATCACCACCTCCGCCGCCGCCCTCGCTGCCGTAACCCTGCCCGGCTGCGGAAGCCCCGCTGTGGAAACCACCGCCGCCGTAGCGCAAAAACTCACCAACTTGCGCACCGCCCACATCGGCGTCGGTAACATGGGCCTGGAAGACCTCAAGGCCATCGCTGCCCACGGTAAGGTCATCGTCTCCGCTTTGTGCGACGTAGACAGCAACTACCTGGAAGCTGCCGGCGCGCTGTTCCCTGACGCAAAGAAGTACAAAGACTATCGGGTAATGCTGAAGGAAATGGGCGAGGACGTAGATGCAGTGATCGTTTCCACGCCAGACCATACCCACGCGCCCGCCTCCATGGCCGCCATGGAGATGGGCAAACCCGTCTACTGTCAAAAACCACTGACCCACCACGTCTCCGAAGCGCGGGCAATGCGCAAAATGGCGAAAGACAAAGGCCTGACGACTCAGATGGGCATCCAGGTACACTCCTTCTACGACTACAAACTGGCGACGCTGCTCATCCAGTCCGGCATCGTCGGGAAGGTAAAGCGGGTGCGCGCCTGGTCGCCCAAAAACTGGGGTACCGATGCAGCAGCACCCGAAGGCTCCGACCCCGTACCGGATACCCTGGACTGGAACCTCTGGCTCGGCACCTCCGCCGAAAGACCTTATAAAGAGGGCGTTTACCACCCTGGCAACTGGCGCAAGCTGGTGGACTACGGCTGCGGCACCCTCGGCGATATGGGCGTTCACATCTTCGATACGCCCTACAACGCCCTCGCGCTCGACGTGCCCGATACCATCAAAACCGAATGCCGTGAGCCGAATGGCTTCGGCTTTCCGCTCAACAACGTTGTTACCTACACCTTCCCGGCCACGGAATATACCACGGAGGGCTTCCAGTGGATCTGGTCCGATGGCCCCGGCGCTCCGGCTACGGACCACCCCGAAATGAAGCTCCCCAACGGAGATGCGTTGCCGGATCAGGGCGCGCTCTTCATCGGTACCGAAGGCACGCTGCTACTGCCGCACTTCATGCAGCTGCCCCAAAAGATTGTGGACGGTAAGTACGTCGACATCAGCGCCGAGATTGCCGCTACGGAAAAGCAGCACAACATGCCGGAACCGGTACGCGATTACGGCTCCGAGAGCCCGAAGCACTACCACCAGTTTGTTGATGCCTGCCTCGGCGAAGGAGAATGCACCGCGCCTTTCGACTACGCCGCCCGCCTTACGGAAACCATCCTGCTGGGTGTCATCGCCGGGCGGTTTCCCGGAGAGACGCTGCACTGGGACAACGCCACGGCGCGCTTCCGGGAGGAGAAGGCCAATGCGTTGTTGGATGCGCCTTACCGGGCGTTTTAGGAGAAGAATATTAAGGAACGGTAAAATAATAACAGCCATCGGTTCATGGCGTTATCGTTTGGAGTAGTTGCTTTTCTGGCGGCTACTCCAAACTTGTTTAGGTACGCGTTGCTTTGGGAAATAGATAGGCTGGGCGCGGCCGCAGGTGCAGGGGAGGTTTTACGGTTTGTACATGCCCGGAAGCCGCCTTAGGAGTAACACCTCTTCCAAGTTCAAAGTAATATTCAAAACTTTCAGAAAAAAATGAAAGTTTAATTATTTCCCCCTATCTTTGCCGTGTCAACAACCCTAAACGACATGACAAACAACACCTTTCTCTACGACGATGCCTGCCCGATGTGCAAAGGCTATACCAGTGTTTTTACCAACCTGAAGTGGAGCGACCGCCGGGGCTTCAGCACCCTCAAGGCCAACGAATACCCTAAACTCGACCTTGACCGGGGCCGCCACGAAATTCCGTTGCTAGACCGTACAACCGGTAAGGTCCTCTACGGCCTGGACGCGATGACGACCGTAATTGGCAATGCGTTGCCGCACCTTAAACCCTTGATCCGTCATCGCTATTTTATTGCTTTGCTGAAGCCCCTGTACTGGCTCATCACCTACAACCGCCGGGTGATTGCCGGAACCAAACCTCCGAAGGAGGGCTTTGATTGTGCTCCAGACTTTCATGCCGGCTGGCGGTTGGGCTACCTCGCTTTTGCCCTGCTGGTTGTGCTGCTGGTCGGGCTACCCAATGTACTCTTACTTATTGGCTTCGGCCTGGCGCTGGGTGCCGGTTTATTGTTGCACCGGGAGCGGTTGGTTTTCCTGGGGCACTTCATGACGGTGGTGCTGGGGGCTGCGCTTCTGCTGGCGTTACTGCCCGGGTGGGTTGGTGTGGTTGGGGCTTATTTGTTTGCTGGTTGGGAGGGTTGGCGACGGCTGGCTTAGTGGTGGATGAAACTTAAAAACAGGATGATACGTTCAAAGACCGTACAAATAACCTAAAATGACTAACGTTCAATACCTTACTGACAGCCAAGGCGTAAGAACTTCAGTTGTAATATCAATATCTGACTGGAATAAATTATCCAAATATGTCGAGGAGTTGAACCTCTTAGACGAGATTGGAGAATCTATACGAAGTGGAATCAAGGAAGCAAAGAGTATAGAATCCGGCGCAGTAGTTATTTCTGAGTCGAATAATGACTTCTTGGATGCGCTGTAAAGTTATTCTGACAGACTTCTTTAAGAAGGATGCGAAAAAACTCGCTAAGAAGCATCGGTCGTTAGGTAATGACCTCAAACTGTTGATCGCCGAGCTGGAAGAGAATCCATATTTGGGTGACAGACTAGACGCTCAGTCTTATAAAATCCGAATAGCAATTAAAAGTAAAGGACGTGGTAAAAGCGGCGGTGGCCGAGTGATTACTTACGTCAATATATCTGTAGAGGATAACGTAAATAATGATGAGGTAAATGTTTACTTAGTCGCTATTTATGATAAGTCTAGTATCGAGTCTATTCCTCAGCATACCATAGATGCAAAGATCAAAGAGTTCTTAGTTGATGAAGAAGAATAAGACTACAGTGCTCTTCACTCCAACTCATAAATAGACCACCACTTCATCCCTTCCAACCATTCCTTCAGCCCCAGCCCATCCGCCCATTCCGGGCGGGTGGTGTACACCAGTTTTGCCCCGGCGGGCGGTGTCGGGGTGCGGGTAAACTGAGAGTAGAGGCAGACGGCAGTTTCGCAGGCTGGCCACAACGCCCGGTCTTCCGTTCGGTGGATGATAACCTTGCCCGGGCGCTGGTAGAAGTTCAGGGTAAGGTCGGCGTAGGTGAATACGTGGCGGCCGTCGGCTAAGATGGTGACGGGCTCGGTGTAGGTGTCCCAGACAAATTTATTGACCTTCACCTCGCTGATCATCGGCCGGAGGAGGACGGTGAGGAGAATGATGAGGTTCATACCCCAGAGCAGCTTTACCCCACGGGAAACCCATTTCCGACCAAAGAGCCCTTCTCCGAACCGTTGGCGGAGGGCTACCGCTCCGGCCATGATCATAACGGGTACGAAGGGTAGGAGCGGGAACAGGAAGCGGGCATCTTTGCGGGAAAGCAGGAAGTGAACGAGGAGGAAGGGAACCATCATCCAGGTCAGCGGGTCGCGCCGGAAGCGCCAGGCGAACCAGAGTGGCGCGGCGATGTAGATCAGGCCCAGCGGCGGTACCCCGCGCTCGAAGACCATGCGGAAGTAATCCCACCACGGCGCGGAGCCGAAGGTGGCGGCTTTGCCTTCGATGAGGTTGGAGCGCAGGTAGTGCCACGGCGCAATCACCCATTCGCCGTAGAACCAACGATCGAGCAGGGTCCCGACGGCGAGAGCGACAAGGCCACCCAGCACAACGAGGCCGATGCGCTGCCACTGCTCCCGCGCCACAAAGAGCAACCAGGCGCCGAAGCCAACCACCATGATCGCCACCTGGTAGCGAAAGAGGAAGGCGAGGCCAAAGAGGAGCCCGGCGGCGAAGCAGGCAAGGTTATTTCCTGTTTTAGCCGTCATGAAAGTATCGTCGCATTCCGGTACGGCGGCGGGGTAGAGCAAGAGGCCAAAGGCGAAGGCCATCCCGGACCAGTTCTCCCCCGAAAAGCGGATGCCTGAGTAGACGGAACACCAGTTGAACAGGAGACCAAGGGCCAGCCAACCGAGCAAGCGCTCCGTCGGCATCCGGCCGGAGAAGCGTTCAAAAACCTTCTTCGCCAGCAGCAGGAAACCTGCGGCAGAAATAAGCCGGAGCAGGAAGGCGAAGTAGTAAGGGTTAACCTCCCCAAAAACACCGACCACCCGGTGCAGTGCGTAGGCAATGGCCGGTTGGGTGGCGGGGCGCATCCGTTCGCCAAACTCCCAGGGGAGCTGCTCCGCACGGATGAAACCGAGTTTATAGCCCGCAAATTCCAGTAGCTGAAAGTGCTCGTCTCCCTGGTGGAAGCCGACGGAGAACCAGCAGGCAATTAGTAGGGCGAGGGCGGCGAATAGTAGGTGTTTTTTTGCCATGGGGGCGAAGGTAGGGCTACCACTCAATAGTGTAACTGTACCCTCCACCAGATTTGTCTTTATCCGTTTTTTTGCGGACTACCTTACCGCTCAGGGAGCCGCTCTGGGTGTAGGTGATGGCGGTTTGGCGCTTGGCGGTGGGCTTGGCTTTTGGCTTCGGAGCGGGCTTTGGCTTCGGGAGTTTGAAGTGGATGTTGATGTCTTGGTGAATGCGGACTTTCTTTTTGCTGGACTGGGGGACGGTGAACTTCATTAGTTTGACGACGCGCATCGCTTCTTCGTCGCAGCCGTGGCCGATGCCTTTTTTTACCTTCGCGTCGATCACTTTACCGGTATAGTTCAGGCCGTAGCGAATAACGACGGTGCCCTCGGCTTTGGCTTTAATGGCTGCCGGAGGGTACTTCAGGTTGGCGGCAACGAACTTCTTCATGGCTGCGATGCCTCCGGGGTAGACGGGGCGGGATACGTGGTTGGGGCGGTTTTTGGCCATGGCTAGATAGATTGATCGATTTATAGATGTGATAGAATTATAGTGCTACCGTAAGTTCCATTCGTTGCGCTTTGCTTGTGCAACTTCATGTGAACGTTGTCGGTAGTGTGGGAGGTTGTGTTGGTGGGCTAAAAGTCCGGGAGGCAAATAATTCTTTTCATCCCGATCACCTTTACCCTTACACGGCACCTGCGGCCGCGCCCAAATGCCTGAGATGCTTGTTGTGACACGCAAAGAGATCGTTGATTGTCTTTGAATAATTCGATTTCGTGCGTACCTTAAGCGCACTAAAAGATCAGATTCGTGCAAATAAAAAAGAACGATAAAGAATACGACGCGGTAATTGTAGGCTCCGGCGCGGGCGGTGGTATGGCCGCCAATCAGCTGGCCCAGGCCGGGCTGAACGTCGCCATTATTGAAGCCGGGCCTTACTTTGACCCCGCTGACCCCGCCCAGAAAACCCAACTCCGCTGGCCCTGGGAAAGCCCCCGCCGTGGCGCAAGCACGCTGCGCCCCTTCGGAGATTTTCACGCGGGCTACGGCGGCTGGAACGTTCACGGGGAGCCCTATTCCACCGTCGGAGACACCAAGTTCAGCTGGTGGCGTACCCGCGTACTTGGTGGCCGGACGAACCACTGGGGGAGGATCAGCCTGCGCTTCGGCCCGGATGATTTTCACCGCAAAGACATTGACGGACTGGGCGAAAACTGGCCCATCCGCTACAAAGACATCAAGCCTTACTACGATAAGCTCGACAAAATGGTCGGTGTCTTCGGCACGAACGAAGGCCTGCCGAACGACCCGGACGGCTTTTTCCTTCCACCTCCGAAACCGCGCCTGCACGAACTGATGGCCGTGAAGGGCGCCACCAAATCTGGCATCCCGATGATTCCCGGCCGCCTGAGCATGGTGACCAAACGGATCAATAAAGACCGGGGCATTTGCTTTTACTGCGGCCAGTGTGCCCGGGCCTGTTCTGTTTACGCCGACTTTAGCGCCGGAACGGTCCTGATCTTCCCCGCCATGAAGAACGGTAAAGAAGGCAAGGGCGGTCAGGTAGATCTGTACGTAAACTCGATGGCCCGCGAGGTGATCACCGACGACACGGGCAAGGCGACCGCCGTGAGCTACATCAGTAAAGACGACCGCCGCGAATACCAGATCAAAGGGAAGGTGATCGTACTGGCCGCCTCCGCCTGCGAAACGGCCCGCCTGCTGATGAACTCCAAAGCCCCCGGCCAAACGAACGGCCTCGGCAACGGCTCCGGAACCCTCGGCCGCTACCTGCACGACAGTACGGGAGCGGGTACGAACGCTTTCATCCCCAGCCTGATGGACCGCGACCGCTACAACGAAGACGGCGTTGGCGGAATGCACGTCTACGCACCCTGGTGGGGTAAAAACAAAAAACTGGACTTCCCGCGCGGCTACCACCTCGAAGTATACGGCGGGATGGGCATGCCGAGCTACGGCTTCGGCGGTGGCCACAAAGCCATCCAGAAAATGCTCGGCTACAAACCCGGCGGCTACGGCAACCCCCTGATGAAGGAAGTGAAGGCGCACTACGGAGCCGTAGTCGGCTTCGCTGGCCGGGGCGAAGCGGTAGCCCTCTACGATAACTACTGCGAAATTGATCCGGGCAAGGTAGACCAGTGGGGCATCCCAACCCTCCGTTTTCACTATAAATGGAGTGACCACGAGCGCCTGCAGGCCAAGCACATGCACGAGTCGATCCGGGAAATCCTGACGAACATGGGCGGAAAGCTCTTCGACGACGAAATCCCCGGCTACGACAAAGACCACGGCCTGCTGCCTCCCGGCGCCATCATCCACGAAGTAGGGACCGCCCGGATGCACGACGACCCGAAGAAGGGAGTAACCAACCGGCACAGCGCCCTCCACGAAGTCCCGAACGTCTACCTCACCGACGCATCGGTCTTCACCTCCCAGGCGGACAAAAACCCCACCTGGACGATCATGGCCCTGGCCATGCGCGCTACCGACCACATTATTGCTGAACGTAAGAAGATGAATATTTAGGCGGTTGTCGGTTGACAGTTGTCCGTTGTCAGGGCACGACAACCGATAACTGCCAACCGACAACTGCCAACCGACAACCGAAAAACATGAACCGTAGAACCACCATAAAAAACCTCCTCGCCGGCGCTGCTGGTGCCGCCCTGCTTACCCAGGCGACTTCCTGCGAAGCTCCGGCTGATCTTGCTCAAGTCACCGAAGCCAAAGCCAAAGGCTACGGCCTCCGGATGCCGCACGAGATAAAGCACGATGCCCGGATCGCGAACGAAAATTTCTTCACCGATGCGGAGAAAACCGACCTCGGTATTCTGGCGGACATCATTACGCCCGGCACCGATACGGAGCCGAAGGCGACCGACTGCGGGGTGGTAGACTTTTTTGAGTTCATCGCACTTGATTTGCCGGATTATCATCAGGCTATCCTTCGCGGCGGCCTTGGCTGGCTCAACATTGAGGCGGGGAAGCGCTTTGGGCGCTACTTCTCCGACTTGACGGCCGCCGAGCGCATCGAGATCGTTGACGACATCGCCTACCCCGAAGATGCGGAAGGTACTGAGTTTGAAGCGGGTTCCAAGTTCTTCGACCGCGTTCGCTACCTGACCCTGACGGGGTATTTTACCAGTAAGAAAGGCATGAAAACCCTCGACTACCAGGGCAACGCCCCCAACGTGTGGGACGGCGTTCCGCAGGAGGTACTGGACAAACACGGCCTCGCCTACGACCCCAAGTACGCCGATAAGTACGTTGACCAGAGTAAGCGGGACGTTATGGCGGAGTGGGATGATGATATGAATTTGATTAGTTAAGTGAAAGATAAAAACAACTACCGCATAAGCGTGTAAAGGCTAAACTTGGACAGTGGTGGCTGCTAAAATTTGTCGGTAACCTTCAAGTGCGTGGTAGGCGGTAGTTGTTTTTATCTG
This sequence comes from uncultured Lewinella sp., assembly GCA_964458975.1. Classification (GTDB taxonomy): domain Bacteria; phylum Bacteroidota; class Bacteroidia; order Chitinophagales; family Saprospiraceae; genus Neolewinella. Next base: position 16,156 of record CAYWMW010000016.1, read on the forward strand.
TACGCATAGTGCTTGATGTTTTACGCGTTCAGACCAGTAGTGCCGCGTAACTTCAGAAGTAATTTTTTCAGCAAGCACCTAGCTTTCAATAGTTTGTGAGGGCCGAATTCTAAGTTCTCGAAAAAAAGAGCAAAAGACTAACAGGCTAAAAGACTAACGAATTACCTTTGCGCCTGGGCAGCGCACGGTCAGCTCCCCCTGAACTCCCCCAGGGCAGAAATGCAGCAAGGGTAGGGGGTTGTAGCGACCGGTGCGTCTGCCTTTTTTTATGCCCTGTTGGGTCGGTTTGGCGGGCAATACATACCTTGTTGCTACAAACTACTTCTTTATGACAAACGGAAATATTGACCTGGGCCTTCTCGTTTTGCGGGTCTGGTTCGGCCTCGAAATGGCCCTCATGCACGGCTTGCCTAAGCTAATCAAAGTGCTTAATGGCGACATGACTTTTGCGGACCCTCTGGGGATCGGAATGGGCGTAAGCCTGGTGCTGGCGGTTTTTGGGGAGTTCGTTTGTGGCATTTTAATTGCCGCAGGTTTCTTTACCCGGCTGGCCTGTATTCCCTTCATCATCACGATGTTGGTGGCTGCGTTTATTAGCCACGGCGACGATGGCTGGGGGAAGATGGCGCTGCCGCTGATGTACGTGGTTGCGGGGATTGTGCTGCTGATTACCGGGCCGGGTCGGTTATCGGCTGATCACCAGTTGTTTGTGCGGAAGGTGGAGGGGTAAGCGTTTTTCGCCAAGGCTTTTTTGGGCGCAGAACGCGGGTGCGAAGAACGTTTTACTGGCCCAGGATCAACCCTGATGTAATGAATCCGGCAGGAAGGCTTTGTTGGGGACGGGAGAAAACGCAGCATAAAGCTTCACCGAAAAATAGTCGAGTACCTGTTGGATTTCGTTCAGTTCCTCCTCGCTCAATTTTTTTATTCCTTTTTCCAACTGCTTTAGTGGAGCAGACTCCAGGCTGGCGTTGAAGTTGGTTTTACCGAATGAAAATGCGTACCAGCGTCTTTAGGGCGTTCGGAGCCAGCCCGGGAATGGTGTAGGATAATCCTTTATACCAGGTTTTAAGTGCCGTAATGGTGGCTCCCCTTCTACCCAGTTCCCGGGCAAGGTGCATGTGCTGGTGCTGAATTCTTTTGGTGAGCAAAGCACGGTCTACCCGTTCGGCTACGCCCGGAACCCGGTAGGCCTCCTCAAGCCGAGCAGTGATGGTTGGCAGGAGATGAACAGAATGGTAAAGTTTGGAGCGGTTGGTATCGTGTTGGATGTAATTGACCGTAGTTGCTTCTGCCTGAAACAGAGTTGTGTGCGTCAGGGCCGTATTCAACCAGATGAAATCATCAATAAGTAGGTCGTTTTCGTCGAATGGCTGCTGTGCAAGTAGGTCACGCCTTATGGCCAGCGGGAGTAAGTTGCGCGGTGTTTGCCACAACTGGGTTAGCGCGTCTTCATGATTAGTAAAGGGTAGTGAGTCCGTACTACTGTCTTTCGTGATGATTCGCATGTTGGTCCGGTAAATACCGTACTCTCCTCCGGTGGATGCGATGGCTGTTGTCAGTTCTTCAAGGTGGCTGGCGTCGTAGGAATCATCATCATCGAGGAAACAACAATAGGTACCCCGAGCTAACCGGACTCCGGTATTTCGGGCACCGTTCAGCTCCCGGTTCTCCTGATGATGGTACTTAACCCGTGGCTCATGGGCGTACTGGCTTACGACTTCCCTGGTGTTGTCTTTTGAGCCATCATCTACGACAATAAGCTCCCAGTCCGAGCGGCTTTGCCTCAGCACACTGTCTATGGCCGCTGGCAAGTGATCGGCCCGGTTATAGGTTGGGATAATGATGGAGAAGGTAGGGCTCAAGAAATTGAAGGTTAACAGACCAAAGATAAGTGCTAACGCTTTAGCCATTCTTTTACACCGGAGGGTAGTACATTGGCGGCCACTAACCGCAAACGTTCTACGGCGATAAACCCTGCTATCCGGTAGGCTGAAAGTATTTTCTTACTTATGATAGACTGGTTGGGTAGGTTGATCGAAATCTTGCCCGCCTGCTGAAGGTGCTCAAATTGCAGGGAGGCTGCGTTTAAGTCGTGGGTGGCTAAGATGCGAAGTGCCCGGAGGAGTGCGGCGAGGAAATAATCTTGATTGGCGCTCCAGTAATCCGGACGATGCTCACACAGATAATCATTGACGCGCTCAAGGAGATCAATTCTACGGAGATTGCTGGCAATAGGAGCTTTCTTGCTTAAGCGATGCGGAGATGGGTGCTGGTGGTAGAAGCTCAAGATTTCGGGGATTACCTGATACTTTAAGCCAGCCTTTAGCAGCTCAAAATGGAGGTTGGGGTCGGTATTGTCCGGTAAAGACTCATCCCAACCACCGATGGTTTCTAGTGCTGTTTTTCGGTAGAGATTGGCGTGCGTACAGCCAATACGGTATTGGTACACAAGGCCTTTCCAGGGGTCTTCATGTGGTATGTTGTCAACATCCTCCTGGCCAGGACTGACGATTCGGTAACCGCCTATTACCCACTTTGTGTCAGAATCTATTTTTTCTAGCTGATGGCTTATTTTGTCTGGAGCGATGGTGTCATCGGCATCCAGGAACTGAATCCACCGCCCACCTGCATGTTGCAAGCCTAAGTTACGTGCCGCGCATACACCTTGTATTACAGATTTGAAGAGCTTAACCTTACCCGGAGCTTTAGCTACCGAAGACTTCATTATGTTTAGGGTCTTGTCTTCTGAGTTATTGTCCACAAGAAGGATGTCCAATTCGCAACCCGTAACGGCCAGCAGGCTGTCTACTGATCTTGTTAAAGTCAGTTCAGCATTGTAAGCGGGTATGATGGCGGTTACTGACAATTAACGGTGATTTCGACTTGCTGGCCAATTGTTGGAGGTGAGTTTACCCCAAGAGAAAGCATACTTTGTTCCAGTACTTACTACCGAGTTTTGCCAATAGAAATTCCTGCGAAGGAAGCATCTGGCTATGTCGTAAGGAATTGTAATAAAGGTAATTCGGAGGAAATCCAAACCAAAATCCAGGAATGAATAATTGCTGTGCCCCGTCAACGATGTAGTAGCGGCACCATGTGCGTATGCCATTTTTATCCTACTCCTTATGGTATATTTCCGGGGGCTTACCAGATGGTCCATTACCAGTTTGGGCGAAAAATAAACAGGAATCCCTAATGCTCGGATGCGGTCTTGTAGCTGGTCCTCTTCGCCGTAGCCAAAATTTTTGTTTTTCATCCCCAAGGAGGTGTTGAAACTGCCCGCTTGCAGGACTAAGGGTTTTCTTATTGCCATTATTCCCCCGCTTAAGTAGACGCGCTTGGGAAGTTGTGTCAACGACTCAGTAGCAATTGGCTCGTGGCATTTTTTGTAGTAGCTCATCAGCCATTTTGGGGGAGCCTTCTCGAAATAATGGCAGTACTTGCCTCCGATAATTTTTATGTCCTCATCTTGGGTTGCCAGAATGAACTGAGCCATCAAATCCTCTCTTGGTACTCCGTCGTCATCAATATAAAAAATCCAGCCATCATCAATTTCTTTGAGGGCTCGATTTCGAGCCGCACTCAAACCTATATTTGCTTCATGTACATAGCCTGCTTTAAACTCTTTACATATAACCTTACATTCTTCCGAACCGTAGTTGTCAACGACTAAGATTGAGAACTCGCTCCTGCTTGCTGTTTGCGTGTTGAGTGCGTTCAGGCACTTCCGCAATAGACGGTTCCTGCGAAAAGTACAGATAACTACGGTGATCATATTTTTCTGCATGGAGTGTATATTTACGTTCAGCTCCTCACACAAAGGTGTGCAAACTCCTGCTTCATTCAAAATCCTGACACTACACCAGAATGATTCGTAAGGCCAAAAGTATATTGAAAAAAGCGATAATTTTAGCAAAAGGCTTAACGGGGATACGCCTGATTGATCCGGTAGAGGTTTACTACTTGCCAGCGCATAGAATTGTCTATCCAGTTCTTTCCAAGGCTGGCTGCTCTTCTGTTAAACTGAAGCTTATTCGGCACTACGTTCCTGATTTCGAGGCTGCATTTCCTGAAATTCATCAAATCCACCCCGAGGAGCTTTCTCAAGGCAGGATCAAGAGAATAATGTTTCATCGAATTGGCCAGTACCGAGACTTTTGTGTAGATAAGAAGGTGAGACTTGTCATCCGGAACCCTTATAACCGGTACTACTCCTTTTATCATGGAGTAACATCAGGCCGGAATACACTTTACAGGTATCCTTCAGGGCTTGACCGGGTATTGAAGTTCACGCCAATGATTGGTTGGAAGCGTTTACTTGCGGTTGTTGGTAAGATTCCTGATTACTTAGCGGATCGGCACTTCAGGTCCCAGTCCTATTATCTTGACTCAGAAGTAAGGAAAAAAGCATCAAGTACGGAGGTACTTGAACTCACAGATTTCATCGACAACTATTCAGTAATTTCTGGTAAGTTGAATGACCAGGTTACCCGTTCAGACCAAGTAATTCAACTCAATAAAGGGCAGACATCTTTACCGTTAGCTGAGTTCGAACTTATGCAGAAGTCGAGTATATTCAAGTCAAGATATGAAAAGGATATCTTGCTTTACCAGACGATGCGAGGCAAATAGGCTACCGCAAAATAACCACCTTCCCCATATCCCGCGCAAAGAACTGATCCGTATTCGTGTCGTACTTCTCAAGTGCATTGCCCGAGTCATCAGCGATGATTACCCGGTAGAGGTAAACCCCGTTGGCCAGTAGATCACCGTACTCATCCGTTCCGTCCCAGGTGAAATCAGTTTGGTGGGTACCAATTTTTAGCGTTTCGTTCGCCACCAGGTCAATATCCCGGACCACCCGGCCGGATACCGTCATGATCTGAATACGGAACACTTCCGGTACCTCATTACCCGTGAGCGTATACACAAAGCGTGTCTGAGTAGTAAATGGATTTGGGTACGTGAGCACGTTGGCGACCATCTGTTCGTTGATGATTTCAAACTCCTGACGCAAAGAAAGGGCGCCGGAGAAATTGGAACTACGGTCTTGGCCAACAACTTCGATGCTGTAGGTTCCGTTCGTTTGCAGCGTAGGGCGGAAGAATATTTCAGCGGTATTATTTGTAGGTGTTGCTGGCAGAAATTCGATGCGTGCGTCCGAGAAAGCAATCCGTTCTCTTTGCCCTCCCTGAGGGCTTTGGGCATCGTTAGGGTAGGTGAGCTCAAGGAAAAACGCTGAAGTGTCATTCAGTGCCAGGTAGCGGTTCTCATCTCTGAGTAGGATGCGAATTTCCGGTTTAGCGCTTACCAAATCGCCATCGTTGATGCGAGCGCCATCAAAGAATATTTGAAGTTCAGGATCAATTATATCGGTACCAACCTTTACCCGTGAGTTAAGCACGTTGTTGAACAGAACGTTCTCAGGCTGGTCTTGTCGAGGATTTAACATCACGCTGTAGCGGAAATTCTGATTGTACTCCTCGCTGGGCAGGTTAAAGGTAAACTGCCCCGTTGCTCCGGCGGGTAGTGGAGGCTTCTTTTGCGTGATGGTTGAAATGTTGTTGGCAACATCCGTCACCGAAAGCTCTACCACAAGGCTGTCCATGTTGATACGCGATATGTTTTCATAACCAGCGCTAATAACCAGTTCCTGACCCTGTACAACAGAGTCGGGCAAACTGATAGAAATAGCCGGGTTAATGGCAGCATCCCCCGGAGAAGCAAAGTTGAAGTACAGGTAATCTACGGTAGGCACACTACGCTCCGCTTCGTCGAAAAATTCCAGCTCCGCCCATAGAAACGGAAATTCTGTCGCACTGATGTTAGCGATGTTAATCGTAAGGTTCCGATCTTGTAAGTGAAGGTACTCCTGCTCGCGGATGAGAATATCCTGGCCTGCGGTGTTTTGCCCCATGACCCGGATGACAATACTGTCGTTCTCGTTCAAATAAAGTGGGGCCAAAGACGCTTCTACGTTCTCCCAGGATAGAGCCGGGCCTGCCTTACTGGTTCGCCACTTACCCTGCGGCCAGTTTTCCAGAATACTGGCCTCCATTACGATGGTGTCCGTCACAGATTCAGCAAGGGCTTCAGCAATAGGTCCCATACTTTTCTGAAACGAAAAAAGATAGGGAACAGAGCCGTTTTCAAGCAGGCCTCTTACTTGCAAAGCACCCTCAGCTTCCAGTACGTCGTAAATGGTGGTGCCGAGTTCGGTGGAGTCCGTCAGCCAGCCGTCCGTTACGTAGTCAACATCGTTGCCCCTTTGTACCGAGTAAAGCATTACGTAAGCGCCTTCTGGCACAAACTCATCGAGGAACTGAATCATGCCGGATCGCCCTTCAGCCGTTCGCGTGTCAAAATCCCAACTAGAGTTACGGATAGAGCGGGTATTATAATCCCCGTTACCTAAATTGGGGTACCATCTCCGGCTATTCGTGCTGTCAATGACGATCATCTGAATACCCGCCCTGATGTGCCAACGGTGCGGAGAGTTGAACCGCTGCCCGTTATACTCAAACCTGGGCATGGTCCGGTCTTGGAAAAGCGCATTGAACAGCTTTACGTCCGTAACACTTTGCGTAAAATCCCAACCGAACCGGGTAGTATCTCCGGACATATTCTCAAACTCCCCGTCAATCGTCTGCCCCGCATCCTGCATCGCCCAACCGATCTTGTCCTCCGGCTGATCTTCTACCCAGCTAAAAGAGCTCTCACTCCAGATGAAGCCAGCGCCCTCCGTAGAAATACTGTCCGGGCTGATCCGCCAGTAGTAAGTCGTACTGTCTGTAGGAGCGAACGTAGGCCGGTAGCGGATTACGCCTCCGGGGCTGCGGACGGTCTCACTGGAAAGCAAATTATTGAACCTCCGGTCTGAAGCAACCTGGATTACGTAACCACGCTCCGGAGCAAGTACGTTGGTGGTTGAAGCGATGAACTCCAGTTCCCCACCAATCACTGCGTACTCAGGCGGGAAGGCAACCCTGGCGGTATTGGCAACAAACGTCAGCGGAATACCCGCCTGGCCACCGGTCTCCAGTTCATTGTTCAGCTCCGCCGCAGGAGCGGGGAGTTCCACGATTTCGTTATCCTGGTCAACGGAAACAAATACCCGGTTTTGGCCCACGGCAACAAGGCCGGGGTTGGGCAGAACCACCGCGAGCATCTCGTCGTAAACAGGCGCAGCTACCCGTTCGGTTTTTAACTCAACCACCTCTCCAGAGGGCAGCTGCTGGCGGAAGCGGAGGTTCAAACTATCCGCATCCGCTTTAGTACCCAAATTCAGGAGCCTCAGGTTCATGGTGTAATCATCATCCTGAGCGGGCACCACGTCGGGCTCGAAAGAAACGGAGGCGGGGTCGACAACGAAGTCTGCGCCCGGCCGGGGGTGAAGCCGGTAAGCGGGGTCTCCACTCAGGGCAAACTGTTCCAGTAGGATGCCGAGGGTGAAGTTGGAGGTGCCGCTGAAGCGCTCGATTGATTTGCGGATGGCGTCCCCAATACCTTCTTCGTAGGCTTCGTTTCCGATCTGGTTGAAAAGTTCTTCTCCCCAGTTGCCGAGGGCGGAGATGTAACCGATGCCTTTAGAAGCGGCGAAGGCGACAGCTCCCTTGTCTTGTAGGAAAATGAAGCGTTCACTGATGCTGCGTTCACGGGTGAAAGCATCTCCGGAGTAGCAACCCAGGCTGAGCATGAAAGGGTACTTGCCTTTATTGTTATAGTTGGCCGGGTCATCGATGCTAAAGTCGAAAGTTTGGCTACTGGAGTGGCCCATGAAGGTAATGATGGCCGTACCGTCGTTGATGCGCTCAAAGATGGCCTCCTGGCGGCTGTCTTCGATGGGCTCAGAGCTGGTTTTATAGAAAGAGGTAACGTTGGCGGCCATTTCACTAGCCTCAATGGTACGCTCCATGGTGGCGAGCCGGCTTCTGATACTGGACTGCTCGCCAGCGCTGGTTCCTCCACCGAGGTGCATGATTTGCTTTTGCCAGTCGCGGTCGGCGATCGTCTGGTCACCCCGGTTGATCTGATCTTCGACTTCCCGGAGCTTGGCCAGGTAGGTGCCAACTTCTCCGTCATTGATCGCGGAGAGGCGACCAACGGATAGCTGGGGTGTGACCTCCCCAAGCTTCGCGGCCATCAGGTTGTCCGAAGCAGGGAAACCAAAGGAGGGGATGAAGTAGGTGCTGTTATTACCGGTCAATTGCTCCGGCGTGCGGACGTCGGCGTATTCGCGGCCCTTACCAACAATGAAGAGGTACTGGAGCTTCGGCGAGGCAATTTGGGCGGCGGTAAGGTAGTTGCGGATGGCCATCGGGTGGTTAGGGATACCGTAGCCGAACTCATCAAAGAGGTCTTCAGCATCGACCACAAGAACGTCGTAGCCTCCTCCTGCGGCGGAGCGGCGATAATCTGCCATTTGCTCTACTGCCGTGCCGTGCAAACGGCGGCTGGTGAGTAGCAGGTAGTCGACGTTCGCCGTCGTCGGCAAAGAAGAAGAGAAATTGATGGGCCGAACAACGGGTGTCTTCAGCGCTGAGTTGCTTACAACCATCTGGTAGGTAACATCGGTACTTGCAGCGGGGAAAATCATAACGGCAGTACCGCTGGCCTCCACTTCAGCGGAGACCATGTTTCCGGTCGTAGGGGCGTAGCTCGTTACCCTTCCCTCGGCACCTGCGGCCGCGCCCAAATTCGTGAAGGTGACTTGGGTAGGCGTGGCCGAAGCGGGAATGGTGAAGGCGGTCAGTGCCTCATCGTAAGCGGGGTTGGCGGGGTAGGAAACCGCTGCCCAGGCGAGGTTCGGCTTGTCCCGGTCACCCCGCAGCCCCTTGAGGGCGATGGTCGTTTCGGTGCCACTGGGGGTGAAATTGGCCTGCTGCTGGATCACGCCCCAGCCAGACCGGGTCGGGGTGGCCAGCACGGTGCCGTCGGCTCCGATTTCCACTTCGTGGCTGCCGAACGCGGTGCCGAAACGCACATCAAGGGTGGCTTGCTGGCCGTTGGCGGCGGGCAAACTGAGGTCAACCATGCTCTCTACCTCTCCGTTGCTGGAGAGCAGGTCTCCGCTGGCGCGCTGGCCAAAACCTTCGGCTTTGTCGTAGTGCGAAAAGTAAATACTGATGCCAGCACTGCGGAAGAAATTCTTGGTCACGTGCTCGGTGAAAACCTGTTCGGAACGGCGCCAGATGGCGGAGGCCGGTGTTCCCGCCGTTGCTGAGGCAGATTGGTAGGCGAGGCCTGCGCCGGTGGTTAGGTAGTACGCAGCCGTGTCGGAATGCATGCTGTAGCGGTCGTTCAGCTGGTCCGCGTCGGGGTCGGGCCAGAGGTAGCGGTCCATTTCTCCCCGGTTTTTTTCGCCGTAAAAAACGACGCTGCCGTCGTCACTGATCCGCAGGGGAACCATCGCACCCTTGTGGTACAGCGCGAGGTCGCCACTCAGGCCCGCCGCACTGATTTCGGCCGCAGCTACGCGGTACATACCGTCTTCTGCTACCTGGATGCGGAGGTAGTTTTGGCCGTAATTGATCCATTCGTTTCCGTATATTATGCTGCTGTCTGGCGCAAACATTTGTGCCGAAAGGGAAATGGATAATAAAATGAAACAGAGGGTGGTAAGGGTGCGAAACATGGGTATAGTTATTCGTAAAGCGCTAAACAAAGATAACGTTTGGCGAGCAGAGCTTAGTTCGTTAAATCATGGTTTTGCGTGCAGACGGCATTTTTAACTTTCTCACGTTGCTTTTTTGGGCGCGGCCGCAGGTGCAAGGGAGGTTTTTGGAGCTGTGGTACAACCGATTATGTACACTTCTTCAACTACGAACCGTACCTTGCCCGTTCAAATGAAAGTCCTGTTCATAACCTCCTGGTTTCCGAGCCGCGTTCACCCCACGAACGGCAACTTTATCGGTCGGCACGCCCGCCTGCTCGCCGGGCAGCACGAGGTAATGGTAGCTGCGGTGGAAGTCGATGAAGCGCTGCCCTTCGGCACTCTGGACGTGACCCGCCGGGCGGAAGATGGCTACGCGGTAATTCAGGTGTACGTTGGTTACGGGCCGGGCGTACCGGGGCCGGTGAAAGTAGCCCTGCGGCTGCGGGCCTACGCCAAAGCCCTGCGCACCGCCCGGGCAGCGTTCGGTACGCCAGACCTCTTGCACGGACAGGTTTTGCTCGACGGTGGAATGGTGGCAGCTCTCTACAGTCGGTTTTGGGCACGGCCTTTCGTACTGACCGAGCACAGCACGGCTTACCACAATGCCGGCGCACTTGGCGGCCTACGCGCATGGCTGGGCCGTTACGCCTGCCGGTGGGCGAAAACGATTATGCCGGTCTCCGATCACCTGGGCCGAAGCATGCGAAAGATTAACGGATTAGAAGGGAACTACCGCAGCGTTAGCAACGTGGTTAACGAAAAAATGTACGAACTGGTAACTCCTAAGACGACGCCACCTTTCTGCTTACTCCATGTTTCTAATTTTTACGAGGTGCATAAAAACATCTCCGGCCTGCTAAGCGCCTTCAGTTCAATTGAGCAAAGTATCGGCAACGAAATCACCCTTCACCTCGCCGGAGACGGAGACCTGGAAGCACTGCGCCGGATGATTGACGAAGCAGGCACTCCTGGTATTACTTGCTCCGGGCCGCACTCCGAGGCCGAGGTCGCCAAACTGATGCAAAGCAGCCACGCCTTCGTGCTGTTCAGTAACTACGAAAACCAACCCGTAGTACTGCTGGAGGCGCAGATGAGCGGCCGCCCGTGCATCGCTACGCCGGTAGGTGGAATCCCGGATATTGTTGTGGACAGGGAAACGGGCCTGTTGGTTCCCGTAGGCGATGAAGTGGCACTTGCCGGGGCCATCATTAGCCTGCGGGAGAACTACGCATCATTTGAGCAGGCAAAAATCAGGCAGCGGGCACTGGCCGTGTACAGCGAGGCGGCCGTGTTGCAATCTTTGAACGAAGTCTATGCTGAGGCGGTTAGGTAGGTTGAATACCTGAGAGACAAGTCCTTCTGTCTGGTCCGGGGACTCGAAAAAACGCTAAAACCAGATAATACAATGGCTCTTCCTCCCCAGGCTCCGCTAGCACGGATACTCCCCAACGTCCCCTTCGTAGCCCGTAACCCGATCAAATACTTTTCCCGCTACGTGAAGGACTATGGCGACGACTTCATCCTGTCGATCGGTGGCTCGCGGCGGACGCACTTCACCGCAAACGCTGAGGTGATTCAGCACGTGCTCCAGCGGAACCACCGCAACTACCACAAAAGCGAAATCCAAACAAAAGACCTGGCTCGCTACCTGGGGCGGGGCTTGCTAACGAACAACGGAGGGCCATGGCTTACCCAGCGGCGACTCATCCAACCCGGTTTTCACCGAATAAGGCTTGCTTCGCTGGTAACGGAAATGCAGGTCGTAATCGAGCGCAACGCCGCCCGGCTAGACGAGCTGGTGGCCAAAGGCGAAAAATGCTCGCTGCACGGACTGACGACGGACCTCGTCTTCCGCGTCATCGCCCGGGCCATCTTCACCGATGGCTTCAACGAGGAAGAAACCAGGAAGCTGAACGATGCCATTGATGCGGTGCAGGGCTACGTGATTTACCCGGTCCGGATGCCTTTCCTGCGCGGGCCACTGCGCTGGATCGGGCGAGAGAAAAAATACTTAGACATCACCCAGGATGTACGGGAACGAATCCAGGAGCGGATCAATGACCGGCGTGCGGGTACGCCTAAAGACGACCTGCTGCAAATGCTGCTCGACAGCAGGTACGAAGACACCGGTGAGCCAATGCCGGACCACCAACTGATCGACGAAATCATGATCCTCTTCGCCGCCGGCCACGAAACGAGTGCGAACGCGCTCGCGTGGACGATCTGGCTGCTGGGCCAGCACCCGGACGTGCTGGCAAAGGTTCGGGAAGAGATCGCTAGCGTAGAAGCCGACGGCCCCATAGGCTTTGACTCCGCCCAGCAACTTACTTACCTTACCCAAGTGATCGAAGAGAGTATGCGGATGTACCCGCCTGCCTGGATAACGGACCGCGTAGCGCTGGAAGACGACCAGGCGGGAGACTTCGACATTTCCGCCGGTACCTCCATCGCCGTATTTATCCACGGCCTCCACCATAATCCGCTATACTGGGAGGCCCCGGAAGCTTTTAGGCCGGAAAGAATGACCGCAGCGGCAAAGAAAGCCCGCCACCCGATGTGCTATTTGCCCTTCGGAGCAGGCCCCCGCCTCTGCATCGGTAACCATTTTGCCATGTTGGAAATGCAGCTCATCCTCGTTCGGCTCCTGCGGGATTATGACTTCGTCTTCCCAGAGGATGCCGCTACCGTAGGCAAGAAAGCCCTGATTACGCTACAGATGGACCGGGAGGTATTAGTTGGGCTGCGGGCGCGCCAGTAACACCCAAACCCCGCCGTTTCTTACCTTCGCCTCCATGCAAATCAACCCCCAACTCTCCCTGATCCTCGCCTCAAAATCCCCCCGCCGTTCTTACCTGCTGGAGCAAGCCGGTATTCCCTTTACCGTGCGGACACAAGATGTGGAGGAAGTATTTCCTTCCGACCTCGACCCACTAAAAATAGCTCCTTTTTTAGCCGAACTTAAGGCGGACGGTGCCCGGAATTTGCTTCAGGCAGACCACGAGGTACTGCTCACCGCAGACAGCGTCGTCCTCATCGACGGCGTAAAGCACGGCAAGCCCAAAAGCCGCGAACACGCCATCGAGACGCTCGAAAAACTGAGCGGCCGCAGCCACATCGTCGTAACGGGTTGCTGCCTGCTCAGTAAAACCAAAAAGGAGGTCTTCAGCGGCGTTGCCGAAGTATGGCTGAAGGAAATGACGCGTCCGGAAATTGAATGGTACGTAGACAACTACAAGCCTTACGACAAAGCCGGCGCTTACGCTATTCAGGAATGGGTTGGCCTGGCCAAGATCCATAAGATTGAAGGCACTTACCCCTGCATCATGGGCTTACCGGTGGATTTGGTTTATGAGCGGCTGGTGGGCTGGTAGGCCGCCTGCCAGGTCAATGCCGTGTACGACGCCTAGTGGGTGAGTTCATAATTATCTGGTCGTTTAGTCCGCCGGATTTTCGTGCC
>CAYWMW010000017.1:0-3096 GCA_964458975.1 uncultured Lewinella sp.
AGAAGTCCTCACGGCCTAAACCACCCCGGCCATCACCATCCAGCGAAGGCGGTAGCCGCAGCGGTCACTTTGCTTCCCTCTCCCTTGGAGCTACCCTCCCTACACAAGTCTACACACCCTAAAACCCTCTCCCCCAACCCCTCCCCAAATCGCCTTCGGCTGGGGAGGGGAGCTGTTCACGCTGCGGCTCCGCCTTGCTGGATGGTTAGCATCTACTATCGTCTTCGTTTAATGACAATATTTGCTATGATACTGGACAATTTAACTAAAAACGCATTGCGTTTTCACAATCTCCCTCCCCCGTGGGGAGGGCCGGGGAGGGGGTTTCCTAACCATGCGGACTTGTATAGGGAGAGTAGCTCCCTTGGAGAGGGGCTGGGGGTGAGGTTACGAGCGAAGCGAGCATCCCCAAAAAAGAAAACCATGCCCCAAACCATCTTCCTCTTCTTCTTTCTACTAACGACGACCACCCTCCGAGCCCAATCGGAAGACTCTCTACTCCTTTCGGTAGACCTCGACGACGTGGTAGTAACCGCCCAGTACGCCCCCACGGAAGCGCGCAACGCGGTACACAAAGTAACGGTCATCAACAACCGGGAGTGGAAGGAGCAGGGAGTGATGACCCTGTCCGGTCTGCTCCAACGGCAACTGACGATGAACGTGAGCCCCGATCCGATCTTGGGCAACGGGCTCAGCATCCAGGGCCTGGGCGGGCAGAACGTTCAGGTCATGATCGACGGCGTACCGGTGATCGGGCGGCTGGGCGGCAACATCGACCTTGCGCAGCTGGACCTCGCGCGCTTCGCCCGCGTGGAGGTCATCGCCGGAGCGCTCTCCGCCCGCTACGGAACCGATGCCGCCGGCGGGGTCATCAACCTCATCACAGCCAAAGAACAAGCCAATGCCTGGAAACTGGAGGCGGGCGGACAGTACGAATCGGTGGACCTCGACCGGCAGTACCTGCGGGCCGGCCGCCAGCTGGGAGACTTTCAGCTCGACGGTGGGGTGAACCGCTTCCAGGCCCGCTTCGGCGCCGAAGACAGCCTCCGCAGCGGAGCCGTTCCCTGGAGCCCGAAGGACCAGTTGGGCTTCGACGTCAACCTGGCGTACCGCCCTTCGGACTCCTTGACCATCCGCTACGGTTACCAACAGTTTCGGGAGGAGTTGGCCCTGCTCGGCGAAGTACGGCGGCCACGCTTCCGGCCCTACGTGCAAGACCAATTGTTCGATACCCGCCGCAAAGACCATTCCCTGGCCGCCAACTATCGGATCTCCCGGCACCTGAACGCAGACCTGGTCGCGGGCCTCAATACTTTCGACCGCTTGAAGCGGACCGAACGCACGGACCTGGAGCCGGACACGACCAGCCTCGTCCTCGGTGGGCAAGACACCACCCAGTACACCGGCCACCTCGTGCGGCTGAGCCTGACTTCCACCACCGGCAAACGCTTTGACGCCCAGGTCGGGCTGGAGTACCGTCGGGAAACCGGAGCGGGCGGCCGCATCCTGGATACCGCAACGCTGAACCGCGAACCAGGCCTCACCAACGCCGCTGCCTGGCTCGGCCTCACTTACCGCCCGCATACCGACTGGACGGTGGAGGCCACCACCCGGCTAGGCTACAATAACCAGTACAACCACCCCCTGGTACCCGCCCTGCACGTGCTCTGGAAACCCGGCCAAAACTGGCGCTGGCGGGCGAGCTATGCGGCGGGCTTCCGGGCGCCTTCGGTGCAGGAGCTCTTCTTCAACTTCATCGACGTTAATCACTTCATCATCGGCAACCAGGCACTGGCCGCAGAGCGCAGTCGGAACCTCCGCCTGAGCGGAGAGTGGGCGGGCAGCCGCAGGCTGCCCATCAAGGTAAGCGGCGAGCTTTTCTACAACCACCTCACGGACCGGATTACCCTTGCCGATGTGGACGATGGCCGCTTCAGCTACGTCAACCTGACGGAGTACGAAACCCACGGCGCAACCCTACAACTTGACTACGAACCGAACGAAAGGCTGTTTTTTTCCGGCGGCGGCGCACTCACCCGCTTACTGAACCCGGCGCTGGGCGGGGAGGTGGCCGTCCCGGCGTTCCTCAATTTATTCGAATGGCGCAATGAGTTGAGCTACCTGCTGCCCGCTGCGGACCTCAGCTTCCGCGTAGACCACCGCTACGTTGGCCGTCGGGATCGTTACCAACTCGCTGCGGATGGCTCCGTAAGCCAGGGCTTCATCGGTGATTATCACCTTCTTCACCTCACCATCAATAAAACACTGGCCAAGGGGAGGCTCCAACTTTCAACGGGGGTGAAGAACCTGCTCAACCGCGATCGAGTACCCGTAACCGGTGGCGACGGCGGCGGAGCCCACTCCGGTGGAAGTGGCGGGCAACTGATCGATTTTGGCCGGAACTTCTTCCTTGGCTTCAATCTCCAGCTTTAGGGATGGGAAATAATAACTTCCTGATTTTGAAAGGAGTGATCGTGGTGCTGATTGAGGCGGAACGATTAAAACATAGCCATAGCTACGGTTTTATCGTTCTAACGAAGAACAGCGCCGCGAGCGCCGTTTCAAAAGCGGAAGTTATTATTTTACCGTCCCTTAAACCGGCTCAAAAAAAAACGGCCACCCCTCCAAAGAGGGACGGCCGTTTAAGCGGTTGGTTAGATGACCCTTAGGCCTCAAACTGGTTGCAGCCAAAGTCACCGCTGGTGATGAAGCCGGAGCTTTCGGAAGCAGCTTGGTTGACGGGAAGTACGTACTTCATTCCGTTGTCCGTCAGTACTTCACACTCGCCGAAGTTGGCTTTGTTCTGTACGGTTGGTGCTTCGTTTTCCCAGTGGTTGCAGGATTTGCAGGTAGTATCCATAATAGATGTTTTTTAGTTTAGAACGACAATAGCGTCGATGTGCAAATTAAATGCACAAACCGTACTGGTAGTTGACGTAAGGTGTTGATTTTGTATAGTTTGTAAAAAGACTAAATAAGGTTCTAAACTAGCTGGGTGCTGGTTCTAGGGCCTTTCTCTGGGGGTGGGAACCTATCTCGAAAACCTTCACTGCACCAGCGGCCGCGCCATATTATGTGGCGCGGCCGCTGGTGCAA